>CALEZX010000019.1 GCA_937928185.1 uncultured Caryophanales bacterium | reverse complement strand
TTAACGACTATTGATATGTTTTTTATTTATATCTATAGAAACAATAAATCAATAATTTGTGGAGCTTGTGTAGTAATATCGTGGACTTCAACATAAGGAAGATTATATTTATTGCATTCAGCGTATAGTTTCTTCGATTCATTGACAAGATAAATTACAAGTGAAATTACATCATCTTTACTCATAGAAGAATACCAATAATTATCGGTTTTTGGACCGAATTTTTGAAGTTCGTTAACCTTATCTTCAATTTTGGCTGTATGATAGCCTAAAAACACTAGTTTTATTTTCCCGGGATATTTCATAATTAAGGCTTGTGCAAAATCAGGTTGAAAATGGACGCCCTCAATAACATAGTCTATTTTGTTTTCTATCATTGTTAAAACCATTGCCTCTAAATAAGGCTTTAGCTGATTAGATACGGTAATATCGCTTGAATTCGGATTAATTCCGAGAGATTTATTTCCTCTGGCTAAAGACATCATCAAATAATCTGTTGAAAAAAACCCTAAGTGATATTTTTCAGCGATTAATTTAGACAAATAAGATTTTCCTGATTTGGAAATACCGGCAATTATATATATCATTTATCTCTCTCTTTTCTCTATCAACGATGAATAGTGATGATAGAACTGATTTAGAGTTCCTCGATAGTTTGGTTTCCAGGGTTTGTTTTTTCCAAAATAATGGATAATTACAGTATTTTTTTTAATCCAGTCAAGAGTTATACTCTTAGCCTTATTACCTGGATAAATATCATGTAAAACTATGTACCGGTCGCCAAGATTGTATTTTAATGAATCGAGCAATATTGTTTTTTTGCCGTAAACAGCACTGAAAACGTCCTGATCAGGTAAAAAAAGTCTTTTTTTGTTCTTTTCAATATAATTATAGACAGTATCACTATTATCATTTTGTCTTAATAGTTCTACATTAATCAATATAACGCCACTATTAAAGTAAGGAGTATCCTGATCCATCTTTAAGCGAATTCCATTAAGAATCTGGCCAGGTTTAAAGACATGGGAGCAAGCCATAAAGTAATTGTCATGAAAAGGCAGATTATATAATTCATTTAAAGGGTTAATAGTGACAATATCAGGATCTAAATATAATATCCGATTAACTGACTCAGGAAGATAACGAGCGCAAAATAATCGAAAATACATTTCTTTTGGATACCGATTTGACGTTGGGAATTTGTCGATTTTTTCATCATTAACCATGATAGGATATAAAGATAATCTTGATTCATTAACTAAATGAACTACTCGATTTAAATGTTCCTGACGGAGTGCTTGATGGAGAATATAAATATCGAAAAGAGCATCAGGATTGTTTTCCGCTAACGACTTTAACATAACACTAAGAGGGCGTAGATATCCGCTGTCTAAAGTTACTAAAATATTGTAATGATTATCCATTTTATCATCCTTAAAGTTCAAAAAATGTATGAAAAGTCGGATAAATTCTCCAACTTTGGCTGTTTTATTTGGTTAATTGTTCTTCTAAACGTTGTTTTGTCAATGATGTTATTTGTTCATAATATACTTCATCAATGATATATTTTTTTCGAAGAATGAACATCGCACCAAAAATCAGTAGTGAAGGTACTATTGTAATGGCTATTCTTAAGAATAATCTCATTTTTATTGTAGCGTTTTCTAAAAAGACGGAGTCAGCTGCTTTATTAATAGTCATCGACCATTCGCCAGATTCTTGATTAAATACTTCATTATCAGAATCCTGAAGAGCTTCATATAAAGTCACTAATTCTTCATTACTAAGCGTGGTATTTTCAAAAGTTGACACCGATTCTTTCAAAGATAATATATACACCGACTGTTCAGTTTCAGATAAAGAAGTGTATTCATCAATTGAGAGCGAATCTACCCCCGATTGAATACTATTGATATAAGCAACTTTTTCAACAGAAGACATCTCGTTAAATAAACTGACTTCTTGCTCAAGCGCACTGACGTTTTGGCTCATTCCATATACTCCTGAAGCGACCAATACCAGCGTTACGATTAGTCCTTGAATTGCAGAAGACATTTTTGCGACAAATGGTCTTAATGAAAATACGATAGCTTCATTGCGATCTCCAGTTTTATATTCATTGTATTCGATTGTATTAGTCATATTTACAATAACTACCATATAAAATATCGCTTGTCCGCCGAAAACAAATACCCCGAATAAGCAAGCTGTAACTATGTTGACCGGTAGGAAATCAACCCAACCGATTAGAAGCATCATTGCATATCCAAATATTAACGCAATGAAACTATAAGTCATAAGTTGTTTTCTTGTGAACCTTTTAGCTAGTGCAGAGTAAAAACTTTGAATAAGAATATTTGATATAGCAAAACTTATAATAAAAATCATTGTTAAAGTGCCATTATAACCAATTTCTAACCAAAAGAAATTATATCCAAGCGCTGTTAACAAGCCTGATCCAATGCTATATAACATCAGGGCAAGCGAAGCCCAAAGCAATTGATCATTATGGGCAATGACACTAAACATTTTTTTAATCGATACTTTCTCTGGTTTTTCAGGAATGATTTCTTTCGGTTCTTTGACTCCAAATACGGTTAAAAGAGAACAGGCAACAAAGAAAATCGCGAAAGTAAAAGAAATCATACTATATCCTTTAACCATTCGTCCAACAGTTGTCAATGTGATAATAGCGTTACCAGCAAAAGCTCCAACAGCTGCAAAAACTACAACCATTGTAGTTACAGTGTCACGATCTTTTTTGTTTTTTGACAAAGCAGGAATCAATGACCAGTAGGGGATGTCATTAAGCGTGAAAAACATTTCCCATAAGAGATACATAGCGAAGAAAAATACTACAAACCCCCACCCTGTAGGTCTAAAGTTAAACATAAAGACAATGACAATCGCCGTTAATATTGCACCTATTAAAATCCAGGGGCGGAATTTACCATAACGGGTGTGAGTATTTTCAACAATAGATCCCATCACTGGGTCATTGACTGCATCCCATATACGGCCTACTACCAACATTATTCCAATGACTGTAAATTGTGTTGCTGATAATCCTAATCCTGAAAATTGAACATAAGTAATAAAAAAAGTAGCTACCAATTGATAAACCATATCGCGTCCGATTCCCCCGACGCTATAGGCCCATTTGTTCCGATTAAACAGTTTTCTTTCAAAATCTAGGACATTACTTTTCACTATTTCACCTCAATGTAATATTTTAAAAATAATAACGCTTTCAATTTGCATAACTGCATTTATTATATCAATAAATGATAAAAATTAATAGATGAAAATTAACGTTATTTTGATGAAGTAAATTCGAGTCAAAATTAATGACAAATATAAAATGTTGTGTTATTATTTCATGAGTAATTAAGAAGAAGGATTATATTATGAAAAAAATAATGAGTTATGATGAATTTACATCAATAATCAGTCAATCGAATGCTGTCGTCATATCAAAAACTCAAAACTGTAATGTATGTATACCTGTTGCGGCTAGATTAAACGAAATGATGAAAAATTATCCATCGTTGTCTTTGTATGAGATTTATATCGAAGATGTACCGGAATTTAGGGGCCAACATCTTGTTTTTACCGTTCCAACAATCATTGTCTTTTATGAAGGAAGAGAAATTCATCGAGAATCTCGGTTTATAGATTGGGAAAAATTAAGTGCTTTGTTCAATCAAATTATATAAAAACCCTCTAGATATCAATTAGATAAACTAGAGGGTTTATTTTTTTATTTAGGTAGGTATTTGCTATTTCTAACAGACATGAATCCGCCAGTTAGATTATAAAGATTTGTAAATCCAAGATTATTTAATATGCAAATTGCATTATATGATCTTGCTCCTGATTCACAGTTTACATAAATCGGAGTATCTTTTTCAACACGAATTTCATTTATTCTAGAACGAAGATCATCGATAGGAATATTAATTGCGGTTTTGATATGCCCATATTGATATTCTTCTTCCGTTCTTACATCGAGGAAAAATGCATTTTCTTCAACTAATTTATCGATTTCATGATAGTAGAATAATTTATAACTGTCTTCTTTAATGTTTTCAGAAATATAGCCAAGAATATTCACCGGGTCTTTTGCTGATCCGAAAGGAGGAGCATATGCTAATTGCAAATCAGATAAATCATAAACGGTACCAAACGTCTTCATCACCGTGGAAATAACATCTATTCTCTTATCCACGCCTTCTTTACCAATAATTTGTGCACCATATATTTTCCCGTTTTCAGGATTATATAGCAACTTCATAATTAAATCTGATGCTCCCGGATAGTATGATGCATGATTTGAACGAACAGCAAAAATTGAAACATAAGGTAATTTTTTTTGCTTGAGTTGGCCTTCATTATTTCCTACACTAGCAGCCGTTAAATTGAAGACTTTTATAATTGAAGTTCCTAATAATTTCGTAGCTTTTATCGCTTGATTGTTGATGTGATCAGCAACTAATCTGGCTTGTCGATTAGCTGGCCAAGCTAGAGGAATTGCTGTTTTTGATCCGTCAACAAAATCAAAAACTTCAATTAAGTCGCCAATGGCATAAACATCTTTATTTTCTTCGTTTGTATGATTGTCATATACATTGTATGTATCAGATACAACCACATGACCGCGTGGACCTAATTTAAAATTAGCAGCCTTTGCTAATTCGTTGTTAGGTAAAACACCAATCGCTAAAATCGTCAAATCTGTTTCAAGAGTATTACCGCTTTCTAATAAAACGGACTTCCCATTATTATCAAACCCTAAAATGCCATCGCCTAGCACAAGTTTAACATCGTGTTCATTTAACTCACGATGAAGTATCTGCGCCATTTCGAAGTCAAACGGACGCATGATTTGCGGTAGTTTTTCAACGATGGTAACATCAATACCTAAATGTGCTAAATTTTCAGCAACTTCAATACCGATAAATCCTCCACCAATAACAGTCGCTTTTTTGACTGAATTGTTATTGATGTAATCAATTATTGCATCCATAGAAGGTACATTTGTCAGAGTGAAAATATTTTTTGCATCTTCCATCCCCTTTAGAGGTGGTTTAATGGGCTTAGCACCAGTAGCGATAATTAATTTATCAAAAGTTTCTATGTATTCATCGTTTGAAAGAACTTTTTTGATAGTTACAACTTTATTTTTTGAATCAATCGATGTTACCTGACTGAAATTACGGATATCGATATTATATCTTTGTTTCATCCCAGGAATTGTTTGAACAAACAATTCATCACGATCTTCGATTACTTTACCGATATGATATGGTAAACCGCAGTTTGCGAAAGATACAAATTCATCTTTTTCTATCAAGATTATTTCATCTTTTTCACTTAATCGTCTAAGTCTGGTTGCAGCTGTAGCTCCGCCAGCAACACCGCCAACAATTAAAATTTTCATAATATTCCTCCAATAATTGATTTATTTCGTCAACATTATCTCAATAGATTTCCATTTTTTCAAGTACAATGCAATTAATTAAATAGAAAAAACCCGTTGAATGAACAACGGATTTAAAATTATCGACTTTGTGGATTTTTTATAATGTCATATCGAGGATAAAATTCATCTCGAGCAAGTTTAACGATAGATTTAATAAATTCTGTTTTACCTTCAGTATATGCCTCTCGATCAAACTCATACTTCTCTTTAAGTTCTAGTTTGATTTGAGCATATGAATGACATACGCTGGAATATTTAGATAGATAATCGCAGAAATACAATTCGTCCCAATCTCCAGGATATCTTACGTGGACATGATAAGTTTGACCAGTAATGCCTTCAATCGAATATCCTTTCATAAACATCATGCTTGGAGAAGTTAAATCTCTTTTTTGATTGTGTTCATATCCTATTTCTTTCATCGAACTGATAATACTGTCAATTTCAACATTTCTTCCGACTTCAACTAAAATGTCGATTGTTGGTTTACTAAGTAATCCGGGGATTGAAGTACTTCCAATGTGATGAAGTCTAAATATTGATGTTCCTAAAACATCAAATATTTTTGTGGCTTCTTCTATAAATAGATTACTCCAATTTTGGTTGTGTTCTTCTAGTTTGATAGGAAACAATTTCCCAATTTCACTTCTTGATAAATCACTGATTTTTCTCATTTTTTTACAATACCTTCCTGTATTTTTTCGTAAGCATTTTAATAGAAATAAAATATAAAAAATGGTATAATTAAAGCATAAAAAGATTAAAAACTTATATATTTAGGAGGATTTATTATGAATAAATTAATTGATTTACTAAACCGTCAGGTAGCCAATTTTGCCTTACTTTTTACTAAACTTCATCAGTATCATTGGAATGTAAAAGGATTAAGATTCTATCAATTTCATGAATTATTTGAGAAGTTATATGACGAAGTCTCAGAAAATATGGACTCAGTCGCTGAAAGAATCTTAATGCTAGATTCTGTGCCGGTTTCAACAATGTCAGACTACTTAAAAGTATCAACACTTAAAGAAGGTTCTGGAAATGAAACTGACATGCAGATGATTAACCAAATTATCTATGACTTTACTCAAATTGATGAAGAATTAAGAGAGACTATTAAAGTAGCTCAGGACTCAAATGATGAAGTAACTACAGATATTCTCATTGGCATTGACTCAGCCATCCAAAAACATCTTTGGATGCTAAAATCACTAGAAAAGTAATATCATTTTAAGAAAACACTTCAGAAAATCTGAGGTGTTTTTTTTATTCATACTTAAACAATACTTCAAGTTTGATAGTAGCTACTTTGCTGATTGTTTCGTGAATTGAACAATATTTAGCGCCTGATTCGGCTGATTTTCTAAATTGGATTTCATCACTGGGATTATTGATGACTAACGTTATCGTGACTTCATTCAGTGTTGGCGGAATTTCATCTCGTTTAACTCCGTTAATTTCTAATGTTGCATTTTTAAATGTTAGCCTTTTTTTTGTTGCTATGTTCAAAAAAGTCGCATAAAAACATGAGCCCAAAGCACCGTATAGTAAATGATAGGGTTGCATTCCTCCGTTCTGATCTCCAAGTTTTACAGTGCCGGTAGGTGAAACCATTGTCCCGGTAAATGTTGAGTCAAAAGATAGTTTAATTAAATCTGTATTCATTAAGTTTTTCCTCCACAGTTTTTTTATTCAAATCTATAATGTGATTATTAATGACTGATAACTCAATAAGATTTAATCATTTCTGCTAATTGAGTAATACTCGCATCGTTGTTTTTTCGATTGGTGTATCATTTCTACAAAATGATTCATAGGTTTCATGTTACATTTTTCCATTACACGGAAACTTGCGTGATTGGATTCAAAGGCACAGCATTTGATAGTATTAAATCCTCGACCGAATAAATCCTTTATTACTGCATTAAGCATTTCAGATGCGTATCCTAGATTATGATGATTAGGGTGAATAACATAGCCGATTTCTATGGTATCATTTTCAATTTCTACATCATTTACAAAGCCAATCAAATGATTATTCAGATATATTCCTTTTTCATAATGATTGTTTGATTGAGAAAGTATGATTAATTTATTAAAAAAATTCTTTACTTCTTGTGATGACTGAAAGTCCGGGATAACATATGTCTCTTTAATTAAATTATTCGTCAATAATTCATACATCTGATCATAATCTGAATCTGAGTATGATTTGATAACTAGTCTTTCTGTTTTTATCATTTTTATTAGCCTCACTGTCAACTGGAAATATCCATTATAAATCTTAATCTATAGCCAATATCATTATTCTCGGTAGATACATATTAAGCAACTACACTATCAATAAGTTTCAAGTCACAATAATTATACAACGAAAAGAATGTTTTTATTTAGTTGATTATTTGAAAAATAAATAGGATATAATTCACCTCCATAACAAAATGGAAGGAAAATAAATACAATTATCTCTATAAAAGATAAGAAATTATTAATATGAACTAAATTAAAAACAAATGCTTACTTTTTTGTTTATCATACGTATCATTATTTATCGGTTTTGATAATAAAATAATACATATTATTACACAAAGAAAAAAGTAAACATTCGTCACTCTTTGACACTATACGTGTCATTCCAGTTTAATAACCATAGAACCCTTAATGACAAGATTTATTAAGGATAGAAAAGCCGCATAAAGTTGAAAACTAGCCATAAAAATCATAACACTAAACAAACTTATAGAAAGTGAAATTATTTTTTTGAGTTTTGACCATTTGATATGATACTTATAGTGCATTAACAACGTTAATAGTCCGAAAATAACTGAGATAATTACTAAGATAATAAAATTGGTTTTAATATTCCATTCGTTATTTGTCAATGCAATCAATGATACTTGGATAAATATGTCATTAACTTGTTGTCCAAATAAAGGTAAAACCAGAAATAAAACCAAAGAACAATCTAGCAGCCCATATACTAGTTCACGAATACCGGATTTATTTTGATTGTTCTCTTTTTCAGATGATATATCAAAATTGTCCTCCGATAACAAATCATTAATTGTAACGTTAAAATAATTTGAAAGTGCTAAAAGTAATTCAATACTAGGAAATCCACGTCCTGATTCCCATTTTGATACTGCAGTTCTTGAAATATAAAGAATTGAAGCTAGTTCCTCCTGTGTCAAGCATTTTTGTTTTCTTAACTCTTGCAATCTCTGACCAAAATTCATTTTTCTTATTATCCTCTGTTTTTGTCATTAATATCTAGTAATATATCAACTTAGGTCATAGAAGAGATTAATTCATTTTCTTTTTAATGACTTAAGATAATTTTTTTTTGAAGAGGAGATTCTAAAACTTTCAATGGATTTCTGGATGGTTTTATTATGTACCCATATGTTCAATCTGTTACTTTCCAATAATGAGATAGTTGAATCCCATTGTTTCGTTAGTGCAGTAGCAAAAAACCACGCCTGCATCATATTAACATAATATTCATCTGATGCTACTTCGGCAGCAATATCTAAATATTTCTCATCAAAATCATCATCTAAAAAATAACGCATTAACATTTCTAAGCCAAATCTGATTGTGTATTCATGATTAGAAGCAACCCATTGTTTTATTTTATTTATGAGCAGTGGTTTGCTTTTAGAAAATACTTTTGGAGACATGATATCACAAACCGCCCAGTTATCGACAAATGGTAAAAATAAATCAAGAGATTCGATACAATCATCATAGTTATTTATTTGTTCAATTAACAAACCATGTAGCATATTTTCATCAAAATAACGATGAGGGAGAATAGATAAAAATTCGATATGAGATGAATTTTTACTGAATTCTTTAGCAAATTTTCTTAACAAAGGTACTCTTACACCGATAAAAGAATCTTTAGAAATACCAGGAGTTAGTTTACTCTGAAACTCAGCATAAGATTTATCCTGAAGGATTATAAGCTGATCTAAAACATATTTTTCAACTTCAGTTTTTTTCATAGTAGATAAATTCTCCTAAAATATTATATAACAACTTATAAAATAAAAAAAGAAATAAATATAATCATTTATATCAAGATAATGTAATCCAATATCGTTGTTCAATCACGCCATCAACAAAACATTCTTTTTCAAATACTCCGCCATTGTTCATAATAGACTTAGCAGAACCGATATTATCTTTATCACAAGTCATTAAAACCCTTTTTAAACCTAATTTTCGACATTCATCTAAGCCTAGTTTTATCATTGCCGTCGCGTATCCTTTTCTTCTTTCGCTAGGCCTAATACCATCTCCGATATGACTGTTATTTCCTGAGTAAAGATACTGCTCATCAAAGTAATGTCTAATGTTGATAGCACCAACAAAAATATTTCTATCCAAATCTAGACAAAAGAATGTTGAATCAGGAACTCTTCCATTTGATTCTTCTTTAATTTCTAAATTCTCTAAATAATAATCAAAATCATGATAATCATTTCTTCTAATCATATAAGGGGAAAAATCCTTTTCAACAGAAAGCCATTCGTCCATCATATCAAAAAGAAGCTCTTTATATTCATAAGATAATTTAACTAATTTTATATTCATAATGATTTCTCTTTCATTAATCAAATTGACTTAAAGGCCAAAAAAAACGTGGACCTTCCTGTCCTGTGGTTCCAGTTTGCATGAATCCGGACTTTTCCAAGACTCTCTGCGATGCATAATTATCTGCTTCAGTCTCTGCTTCTATTCGTTTTACTTCTTTTTGTGTTGCTGCCCATTTTATTATTGCAAGTACTGCTTCGGTCGCATAACCAAATCCTTCGTATTCAGGGATGATTCCATAACCTATCTCTATCATACCGTCATCCGTTATACCTTTGAAACTCATGTTTCCAACGGAAATTTTGTTAATATTATCTTTTAGTCTTATATCCCAAATGGCATACCATTCACGCTGTTCAGGATGTGTTCTACTTCCTAAAAGCATTTCTGAATACGCCTTTATAAGATCTTCATCTTTTTCATTTAAAACAATAGTCTCCATATCTTCATTAGACAGGAGTTCAATCATCAATCTGTCAGTATAAATCATT
>CALEZX010000018.1 GCA_937928185.1 uncultured Caryophanales bacterium | reverse complement strand
AACTAGAAGATATTCTTCTAGTTTTTTGTTTAAAAAAACCATATATTTATTAATTAATCAGATTCATTTATTGAATAGTATATATTGCACAGAAAGTTTGTAAATGACTTATCTTTCTTTTTTTGCATTATTAAAGTATAATTTAATTAGAAAGTTTTGAAATCCTAAGTATTTAAAAAGATGGAGAGACCGAAGTCCATGAAAAAACTTAACATCTATCCAAAAAATTTTTTAGGTGAATTTAAAGAACTTATCAGTAGAAACGATACTGAACATTACAATATTCTGATGGGATTAATTTCTTCGATTCTGTTAGCTATTGTCGAGTACTTATCGTTTATTTTTGTTGATTCTGATCATTTGAATAATCCATTAGTATATCTGTATTCCGGAATTTGGATGACTTTGATGGTTATAGTTTTTTATTCCATCATATTAAAAGATTATAAAATATCTTCAAAATTCATCCGTCATCTGGTTGTGACGCATCCTTATGTCATCATGATACTAGGAATCAGCATAAGTTATCAGTTTCAAGGATATTCAAATCAGATATATTCCTTTATTTTAGGTTTGTTAGCAGCGTCTTTAATTCAAATATATCCACCGAATAAACGCTTGTTACTTTTTGTTTTAGCGCCTGTTCTGTTTAATACAATGATGTATTTATATCACGGTTTTTCGCCGATATTTTACGAAAATCTTCGGTTTAGCATCATGATGACAGTGCTTGGCTATGCCTATACCTCACTCCAGTATTCTATTGACTTAAAAAGAAGATATCTCTTAACGCAGTTAGATAAAAACAATAAACTCCAGAAAGAATCCTACGATGAACTGCAGAAAGCATACCTTCATCTCGATCACTCGCATAAAATTACAGAAGCAATGATGAATATAACGACGAAAATACTGGAAAACGATCAGTTCGATGATGTATTACAGATGGTATTGGAAGAGGCAATAAAAGTCGTACCAAAGGCCCAGGCTGGAAGCATACTCATATACAATGGCGAGATAATGGAATATCGAGCTGCTTTTGGTTATTCGCTTGAAAATCTCCAAAAAATCACTTTAAAAGTTGAAGATTTATTTCAATCGCATTTCGAGGATATGTATGAACCAGAGATTATTCAGGATTTAAAGGTTTTTGATGAAGCTCATGTAGAAGGAGAAACGGTCAAAAAACTTGATGAACAGGGAGCTTTAGTTGCGCAATCTATCTTAACTTGCTCATTTAAATATAACGATCAGTTCTATGGATTAATTAACCTTGATAATTTCGAATCTAAAACGATATATGATGATACTGACAAAAGAATGATTAAACATCTGGCAAAACAAATCGAAATCACGATAGCGATTCATAAATTATTCGGCAATGCCATGACTCAGACGAGATATGATGTTTTAACTCAGGCCGTGACGAGGAGATATTATCAGGAGTTATTAACGAAATGTTATGATGATTCAAAGAAAAATAAAACGCCATTTGTTATTTGTTCAATGGATTTAAATAACTTGAAAGAGATAAACGACCGATTCGGTCACAGTTTCGGAGATGACGCCCTAAGACTGTTTTCATCAAATATCCGCAAACGCAAAAATAATGATGTGATTTTGTCAAGAATCGGCGGCGATGAATTTATTTTAGTTTACCCGAAAA
This sequence comes from uncultured Caryophanales bacterium, assembly GCA_937928185.1. Taxonomy (GTDB): domain Bacteria; phylum Bacillota_I; class Bacilli_A; order Izemoplasmatales; family Hujiaoplasmataceae; genus UBA5603. The sequence continues at coordinate 234 of CALEZX010000018.1, read as the reverse complement.
CCGAAGGAATTACGGTTCAGAGGTTTATGGAAGATTTGCGAACTTATTTCAATGAGAATCCAATGTTAATCAACGATAATCAGATTGCCATTTCATTTGCTTATGGCGTTGCGACCTATCCATACGATTCTGATTCATTAGACGAATTGATTTATATGTCAGATCAAAGAATGTATGAAAATAAAGCTTACATCAAGCGTAAGACAAACATGAAGTAAAAAAGCATCGTAAATT
>CALEZX010000017.1 GCA_937928185.1 uncultured Caryophanales bacterium | reverse complement strand
CGGTGGTTTGGGCTGCTGGGGAGTTAATAGCCAGCGGCGTCATCCCACGTTAAAACCATACTAAATTACTAAAAACTTTCGTATCTGCATCATCAGCCCCAGTAGGCTAAACCACCTGTTATGCGCAGTGATTTCTTCTTTCATCGTCGTTTTTCTTTTCAGTCTTCAATCCAATTGGGATGGATTTTCCCGAGATTTCAATCGTTTCTTTTTTGTTTTCTTTTCTAATCGTGGAAATGCTTTCTTTTCAGCCAGTGCGTTGGGTTACAATAATTATTTCTTCAATCATTTCAGCGGGAAAGAATGTTTTAAATTGCTCCCTTAAACCCCTTAAAAACCTGATTTTTTTCATTTCTTCCTTTCGGGTTGGCCACCGTTTTCGCCATGACGTTATCAGACCGAAAAAATTATTGTTAGTCCACGTTTGACCGTCCGTCCGAGAATCAGTCAATCAGTTCGATTTCAGCTTAGTTTTCGCATCGGTTCGTGTAAGTATCGTTTTCGATAGTCTGGGCGGTCAATCGGGGACTTCCTGTCGTTTCGTCGGATTTCGTCATTGCGCATAACGGTCGGCTGTTGCTTACGCTGGGGAGTTAACCGCCAGCAGCGTTATCCGCCGTTAAAAAGTTAGTTAAAGGTAGTTAAAATTCTGCATCTGCATCATCAGCCCCAGTGAAAGGAACAGCCTGTTAGGCTCTGGGCTTTATTTCAATATATTAAATTTGTCAATTATTAGAAATAAACTTCAATTAATTTATGCTCTTTAAAAATGGATAAAACTTCTTCATTAAAATTGTGCGTATCTAATCCATAAGTATATTCATTCACAGTAAGTTTATCTTCATTTTCTGTTCCGAACCACTTTGTTTCCTTAGTTATCTTTCTCGCAATAAGTTTGTCAACTTTAGCCAATGGAACAACATAAGATTTTAATCTTTCTTCAATCGGTCTTGGCATTAACTTGTATTCCGTTTGCCATTTCTTATTTTCTTCCATTTGGTCAATGGCTAAATCAAAAGGATGATTAGGTAGTGGGTAGTATTTACCAGCCTGAACCTTAAGTCCGCTAATCTCTACTGAAAGTTCAAACCTATAAAAAGCACTGATTTCTTTTGCATTCAATTGTCGATAAGTGGAGATTTCAATATGGTTGAAATTATTGTTACGTTTACTATAATATTCAATTAGATTTTCCCAGCTTTTTTCTTTGTAATTAAAATCACTTAAAACGCTAAATTGATTAAAATCTGAGTTGATTATATCCAAGTATAACGATTCACTTTTCTTAAAATCATCTAAAAGAATTTTGTTAGGGGAGTAAATCCGACCTCTACCATTATAATCATAAACTTTATCTTTGAAAATAACAAAGTTAGACATTGTATTTAGGATACATTTTAGTTTAATCTCTGAGGTACTCATTTAAACATTTATCCTTATTTAATATTTAATTTCAAACTGCATTCTTTCTCTTTTAGCCTTGAGCCTAACGTTTCCACGGTTGAGCCAGATTGGGAGTTGCCTCCAGCGTCGGTATCAGCCGTGATGCAGATGCTAAATTAAAAATAAGAAACCGCATCCGCAAATCAGCCCAATTTGGGTTAACCGTGTGTTGTAAACCGTTTTTATCAAAATTCCTTGTAATTGTCATTCCAATATTTTTCGATAAACTCTGATTTGTCAAAATTCTCAAGTTTTTCAATCGGAACTTCTTTAATTAGAATTTCGTTTTCGCAGTTTACTTTATATATAAAAATTCCTCTTTTCGTTTCTGTTTCACATTCTCTACCGGAGATATTTCCAAGTTTTATTGCTTTATAGTTTTCGATAATAAATAAATCGCTATCCCAATTTGAATCGGCGCATCCACTTTTGTGATAAGAATAGTAAAATTTTGTTTCTTTAATTTTCTCAGGCGATGGGAATGCGGTGAAGTTTTCTACAGGAGATCGGAAGAGCGTCGTGTAGGGAAAGAGTGTAGATCTCGGTGGT
>CALEZX010000016.1 GCA_937928185.1 uncultured Caryophanales bacterium | reverse complement strand
CCACCAAAGTTTATCATAACTTATCAGAATAAGTGCTTTTATCAACAGTCTGAAGACAGCATTTGCTGTCTTATTTTTATATATTGTTTAATATCGCAAATTGATTAAAATCATTCGAATGTTTTTTAACACTTAAGTGTAAATATATTTGTGTTGTTGAAAGACTTTTATGTCCTAGAATTGACTGAACCGTTTCTAATGGACACCCATTTTCAACAAGAACTGTTGCAGTAGTATGTCTAAAATTTCTTGCAGTCAGTTTGATAATACCTAAATCGTTTTTCATTTTATTTAAAAACGTTCGAAGATCTCTTTCATTAAATCTTCGCTTCATATTGTAATTATAAAACAAGTAATTTCGGCTTGGTTTGAGTTTTGAATAGGTTTCTAGAAGCCTATATGTCAATTTAGAAAAAAATACATAACGAGCTGTTTTTGTCTTTGTAGAAGTTAATAAAATAGTGTTGTTATCAAAATCAATATTTTTAATTTGAATATTGAGTAATTCACTTTGTCGTGCCCCTGAATCGAGAAGAAGTAGTGTTATTAGTTTTCTGGTAAGTTGTATATTATCATCATCATCCAGTTTATTGACATAATTTATTATTTTCTTTAAATCAGATTCCTGAAAGACATTATACCTGTTTTCTTCTTGCTTCAATTTCGGGAAAGTCATTAAATAATCGAATTCTATTTTATGAAATGTGTATAGCATTTTTAATAATAGCATTTTTTTATTTATACTGATATTTTTACATGATTTTTTAAAATGTATTATCATCTGATCTAAAGCATTTTTATTAATATCATTAATTGAATTAATATTCACAGACTCATAATATCGGACAATTGAATCAAAATGAAATTTCTGATATTTCACAGTTGCTTCTGATTTTGTTAACATACTATGATTTTGAAAATAACTAATTAAAGTAACTAATTTTGTATCCATTGTTTTCTCCTCAATAATATATAATTTATAGTTATAATCCACTAATATGTGTGTTAGAATAAAAGTACTAAAATATAGAGGTGATATAATGTTTGAAAATGAAGTTTGGAAGGAAATAGACTTTGTAAATTGGTTTAAGTTTTCGCAACAATTAAATATTAAGTATTTTGTCAGTAATTTCGGTAGAATAAAATCAATCGATACAAATGGGAAGGAATTAATTAAGAGTACTCGAATTAAAACAAGTGATAAAACAAAAAATAAGCCCCTTGTTTTTGGTGTTTGGGTTGGACAAGATAAAAAACAACTCGATGTTGATACCTGTGTTGTTTGTGCATTTTTAGATCCAACAAGATCGTATTATAAAATACTATATCGTGATGGAAACTCAGCTAATTGTGAATTGTCTAATTTGGATTTATCATATGATGTTGTAATTGATCACAAAACACTTAAAAAATTAATTCAGAGGTCTATCGATGAAGGGGTTAATATTAGGTCATTAATATGCGATATTTTAAGTGAGTGATTTTCTTGTTCTTAGTGCTTATGTATTAGTAAGGGGGCTGTTAGTATACCCCTCACGTTAGATTGTTTTTGCTTTGTCCCTGTTAATTTCAATCTCAATATGTTTTTTTGATTATTTTGTTTAGAGATTGAATTTACTATACAATATTTATCTGAACTAGTACAATTACATCAATTTAAAACCTAAATATGGAGCAGTTAGACTGGCGCATAGACTTAGGATCTAGTTCCTAGTGAGTGCAGGTTCAAGTCCTGTTACCCGCACCATAATAAAGACAAAATAATCACGTTTAATTAGCGTGATTTTTTTGTTACAATTTTGACAAGCAACTTCCTTGATTTTGTTTCTCTTGTTTGTTATATTATACCAGTCTTTAATCTTATATAGAGGTGGAGTATGTCATTATTCTCAAAAAAATTCAAATCATTATCAATGAATAAAGCAATTTCTGAATTACAACAAAATTCTGAAATTGTTTTAGTCGACGTTCGTACAAAAGAAGAATATACAAGCGGGAGAATTCCAAAATCAGTCAATATTCCGATTGAAAATCTCCAGGCGGTTTTAAAGAAAATTCCAAATAAAGATACACCATTGTTTGTTTATTGTTTATCTGGAGGAAGAAGCATTCAGGCAAGCGGTATGCTTTACCAATTAGGATATACAAACGTTACTAATATTGGTGGAATCATGAGTTACAACGGCGCAATCGAAAGATAATCCTGTAAGAGAAAGATAAGCTATTATTTTAGCTTATTTTTTTTATAAAACGTGAGAGTTTATTCGCCCTTTGATTTATCACAAATCAATGGTATAATTAATCATAGTCAAAAAAAATTGCGAGGTATTCTATATGCTTTTATCTATTGTTAACGAGTCCTTTTATTCTGCTTTATTAATACTTGCATTAATAATTGGTGTTGGAGTTCTTTTGGGAAGACTCATGGAACTGGTAAAAATTCCTTCTATTACCGGTTATTTTGTTTCTGGTATCATAATCGGACTTTTTTTATTATCGATTGAGAAAGAATCGGTTTATGATTCTTTAAGTGTCTTGGGTAATATAGCGCTTGGATTTATCGTTTTTGAATTAGGTACAAGATTACATCGAAAAAAACTGATGCATGGCTTCTCCGAGGTTATTGTTATCGTCCTGTTTCAAGCGGTTTTTACAATCGGATTAGTCATGGGATTGTTTCTGTTATTTAAAGCTCCATGGGAAATGGCGTTGATTATCGGAGTTATTGCAATGGCCACCTCACCTGAGACAATAATGGTCTTGACACGTAAATATAAAACTAAAGGACATTTAACCGATGCAATCATGCCTCACATCGGAATGGATGATATCTTAGGAGTTTTGCTGTTTGCTATTGTAGTAGCTATAGCTACTGCTGTCAATAATCAGGCCGACGTTTCAACGATTGCTTTATTTTGGGAACCTGTCCTTGAAATATTTGGATCTGCGGTTGTAGGTGCTGTAATTGGATCTATACTAGCGTTTTTCATAAATTTAACATATAAACGCGATTTAGAACACCGTCAATTTTTCTTGATGGGAACAGTATTTGCTATTGTTTTAATCTCCGCTTTAACATCACATACATATCATTTGGGACAAATTTCTTTTATTTTATCTCCGATTTTAACACCGATGTTTGCGGGAATATTCATGACAAATTTAACATCAAAAGATGTTAGAAAAGAAAATGACGAAGTGGTTGATAATTTTACTCCGCCGTTTATTCTCATTTTCTTTGCTTTAATTGGCGTTCAGTTAGTAATTTCCGTTGAATCTACCGCTATCAAGATTTTGCTATTAGTTGTCATGGCAGTTTTATATGCTGTTATTCGAGTTGCAGGAAAGACTGTTGGCGTTTTTATCGGTTCAAAAGTAAAAGAAACACCACCGACTGTGGTTAAATATCTTGTTCGTTGTTTATTACCACAGGCTACAGTATCTATCGGTATGGCTCAGGTTGTACTTCATAACGAATCATTACCAATATACTGGCGCGAGGTAATCTTTATTGTTGTCATCATTGCGGGAATTATGTATCAATTAGTCGGTCCCTTCTTTTCTAGAAGAGCATTAATTAAATCTGAAGAAATTGACCCAGAACAATTAAAGTTCTTTATCGGAGATAAAACCGGTGAAGATGACCATAATTATATGCCCGGCCTTAATCACGCTGAAACAAATAAAAAAGACGCTACTCATTAGCGTCCTTCTTTTTATCAGCTTCAGCTTTTAATTCTTCTTTTAAAATCTTTTTGTATTTAGGAATGGGATCATATCCTCCTTTGTTAAAAGGATTGCATCTTAAAATTCTCCAAATGGTCAGTATAGTTGCATAAAAGAAGTTATAGTTTTCATACGCTTGAATTGCATAGTTTGAACAGGAAGGGTGAAACCGGCAGGTAGGTTGTTTACCTGCTGTAGCTGCCTGATATCCATGGATTAGTTTTATAATAAATTTTCTCATGTTAATCACCGATTATATTTTATCATATCTTAGAGTATATTGAACTGATTAACAATTTTAGCTTAGTGCATTTGTTAGTTGAATAACAAGGTGGCATATGTTAAAATGATTAAAGGTGAAATTATGGTCAATAAAAACCACATTGAAATGTTATTTGAATATATTGATGAGTCAGCAGTAATCTTCTTTGATGAACTAAAAATAGGGTATATTGAAGGAATTACTGAAGCGGTAAACAATTTAATATCAGACTCGATTGAACAATCTGTTTCAAAAGAGGCAGAAAATAGAATAATGACATTATTAAACAAAGTGAAATCAATTAATTTTCACAAAGAAGAAGTTCGTAAAGCGTTGCAACTATGTATCTTAAAAGGATTCAAACATCAAAAAAGAAGTAATGCTGATATAACTCCCGATACAATTGGAATTTTTATTGCTTTTTTGGTTGAAAAACTGTATCCACTTGACAAAGAGTTGATTGTTTTCGACCCTTTAGTTGGAACTGGAAATTTAATTACTGCAGTTGCAAATCAAATAAAAGTCCCGACTCAGCTGGTGGGGATTGAATCGAATATCGAAAGTTATCATCTCGCTTCTGCGATGTTTGATATGATGGATTATGGCGACGAGTTATATTTTCAGGATACAAGACTGTTCTACAACCTGAATTCCGATCTTATTGTGACTGACTTTCCTTACTCGGTTTTGGAAAACGGTTCTTATCTGCCATATGATGTAATAAATCATCATTATAATAATTTGAAAAATGGCGGTTATTTTATCGGAGTTATCCCTAATGATTTTTTTGAAGTTCCGGGGTCTGAAGTTTTTAAAGACGTCATCAAAGATATATGGCACGTCATCGGATTAATTAAACTTCCCGATACATTGTTCAAAGGAATCGGAAAGAGTATATTTATTCTCCAAAAAAGTGGTTACAATATCCAAAAACCGGAAAAGGCATTGTTAGCTGACATCACTTCTTTTGAGGACGAAGACTTGCTACAAGTTCAAATAGCAAAAATAAATCAATGGTTTAAAGCCAATATAGATAATAAGGAGATACAAAAATGACAAAAATTATGGCGGTTAATGCCGGAAGTTCTTCACTGAAGTTCCAATTATTAGAAATGCCCGAGGAAAAAGTAATTACTAGCGGTCTAGTTGAAAGAATTGGAATGAAGGATTCTGTTTTCACTATTAAAGTTAATGGTGATAAATTGCAGCAAATTCAAGATGTAGATAATCACAGTGAAGCAGTCAAACTGGTAGTTGAAAAATTAATTCAACTTAATATTATAAAAAATTATGAAGAAATCCAGGGAGTTGGTCACCGCGTTGTCCAGGGAGCTAGTGTTTTAACCCATTCTGTTGTCATTTCTCAACATGAAATAGATGTTCTTGAAAGCATAGTAGATTTAGCTCCGCTGCATTTGGTTCCAAATTTAACCGGAATAAAGGCCTTTATGGAAATTCTTCCAAACGTTAAACAAGTTGCAGTTTTTGATACTGCTTTCCATCAGACGATGCCGGAAGAAGCATTTTTATATGCTCTACCATATGATTGGTATGAACGTTATTCGGTGCGTAAATACGGATTCCACGGTACAAGTCATCAATATGTTTCAGAACGCGTTGCAGAAATCATAGGCAAACCGTTAAGCGAAACCAATACAATCGTCTGCCATCTTGGGAACGGGGCTTCTATATGTGCTGTCAAAGGCGGAAAGTCAATTGATACTTCAATGGGTTTTACTCCATTAGAAGGAATCCCGATGGGAACTAGATCCGGAAATATCGACCCTGCAATTATTGAATATATTATGGTAAAAAAGAACAAATCTGCCAAGGAAATCCTCAATATATTAAATAAACAATCGGGTTATCTAGGTGTTTCAGGAGTTTCTTCTGACTCTCGCGATCTAGTTGACGCCGCTCAAAAAGGGAATTTGCGAGCTGCAATGGCCATTGAAGTTCAGGCAAAACGAATTGTTGACTATGTAGCAAGTTATTTTGTTTATATGGGCGGAGCCGATGCCATTGTATTTACAGCTGGTATTGGAGAAAATGCTCCGAGCACCCGTGAAAATATTGTTAATAGATTATCTGCTTTGGGTGTAAAAATCGATCCTGAACGCAATAACTGCCGTGGAGTTGAACGCTTAATTTCAACTGACGATTCAAAAATTAAAGTCTTTGTCATTCCTACTAACGAAGAAGTTATGATTGCTAGAGACACGATGGCATTACTCTAAAAAACATGAAATATAAACCTCCTGCGTATTATTAAATATCAGGAGGTTTTTTTATGGTTAAAAAAAGTCTTTTTGTTTTGGTTATTTGTTTTATCCTGTCATGCAAAATGTACAAGGTCAATGCATTAGATATTGGAACTAACCCTGATTATATCTATTTTATTTCAGGAAATCTTTCGATAGGAGAATATGATCTATATTACGGAACCGCTCAACACCGGATTAAGGGTGAATATAGTGCATTGATTATCATGAAGTATCACTCCGACGATTCTTTATACCGGATAGTTATCATTGATGAAGGATATAACGAAAATACTGTCTTTATCGGATGTTTTGAAGATGGATCTTTCGGAGTGGTTATTGAAAAATTTCAATTTGATTATTCAATTATGGATTATATTTTAACATCCACTGAAATTCATAAATATGATGTGTTTGGTAATTATGTAGCACGAATTTCTTTTAAAGAAAAATTTAAGGCATTTAATAATCATGGATTTAAAATAATTTTATCTCGTGATTCAGGTTATTTAAATGATATCGTTATTGATAGCGAATTAAAAGAAAGTGATATTCAAAAAGATATCGTTACCGATGATACTTTTGTTTATCAGTTTCAGGGTGAGTGCTTGATTAACGGTCAAAGTGAAGATGAAATCAACATCGATGAAGTCGGTTATCATATAATCACGATATCAAAATACAAATATAAACATACATTTTCCGTGCTGATGTTACCAAAGATGAACGGAATAGAAAAAAATGGAATCTATTTCGGTTCAGTTACTGTAAATATTAACGCTAAAATATATATAGATGGAGAAGAAGCGGATTCCATCATCGCAATATCAGAGGCTGGTTATCATACTTTGGAGATAGAAGGCGCTGGCGGATATACGGATATTTATGACTTTACTATCATGCCGATTATTATGGGGGTTGAAGACAAAGGTGAATATCATAATGGAGTTTATATCGATATTTCCGCTGGGCAACCATTTTTAAATTCATCAGCTTATCAGAACAACTCTTTAGTAGCAAAACCCGGAAAGTATCAACTCGATGTACTAGGAACGAATGATTTTCGATATACCGTTTCTTTTACAATTTATCCAAGTGTAATTAATCTAAAGAATGAAGGGGTTTATGCACCAGATTATTGTTTAAATTTCATTGGAGACGGAAAATTAAATGGAAGTCCAATAGAATCGGGAACAAGACTTGGAACGGGAGATTATCTATTTGAATTATGGTTTGAAGGCGAGGTATATCAGCAGTATTCTTTTAAAATCAACGAACCTATAGTTGATAAAATACAATCTCCGGTCAAAATTCCTTATCTTGAAATCATTTTAGGAATAATCAGTTTGATAGGCTTATTCCTCGTCTTCCGCAAGAAATAATCTACTTATATTTATCTGATTATGTTATAATCAAATCGGTGATAGCTGTTGATAACATTTGATTTATTTATTCAATCTAGTTATTCATTTAACGGTAGTTTGTTGGATATCGACAAACTCATTTTTCATGCAAAAAAATTAGGCTTTAAAACACTGGGATTAACAGATCAGTCATGTTTATATGGCGCACTGAAGTTTTACCGCTCTTGTAAAGAACAGGGGATTAAACCTTTAATTGGATTATCTTTGACAATTTCAACAAATCTGAATGAACAAACGCCATTCTTGTTATATGCAAAAAATAACAAAGGCTATAGTAACTTAATTCAAATTTCTTCTTATATAAATACACAAGATACCGTTTTGCCATTAGAAAAAATGGAATTATGGAAAGATGGAATAATCGGAGTAGCTTTAACAACAAAAGGAGTAATTTATCAGTCATTAGCCATTGATAATTTTGCTTTAGCAACGGATTATTGTCAAAAGTTTAATAATTATTTCGAACATTTTTACTTAGGAATTGATATGTCTGATCCCATCACTGAAATGAAGATTGGACAAAATGCTCTTTTGATTTGGGAATCAATTATAGTTAATCAGGTTAATTACCTATATACTGATGATGAACATGCTTCTGAAGTTCTAGCGCAGATACTGAATGACAGTCACACCGACACTTCGGGTCTTTTTAATGCTTCAAAAATCGATCGTTCTCTAAAAACACCTGCTCAACTTGATGTCATTAACGCCGATTTAAAAGGATGCATTGATACAACGGTAAGAATGATTGCCTCTACCTCTTTAAATCTGGAATTTAAGGGTTATCGGTTACCGACTTATCCTTTGCCCGAAGAGACTAATGCTTTTGATTATCTTTCAAAACTTGCAAATAAGGGATTAAAGCGTCGTTATTCGATGATGACTCATAAATACTTTGCATATGAAACTTATCAGGAACGCCTTGATTATGAATTAAAAGTAATTCATGAGATGGGATTTGATGATTATTTTCTTATCGTCTGGGATTTTGTTTTATATGCTAAAAAAAATAATATATTAGTTGGCCCCGGCCGCGGATCATCTGCTGGGGCATTAGTGAGTTTTGTATTGGGTATAGTCGATGTTGATCCGCTTGAACACCATTTGTTTTTTGAACGTTTTTTGAACCCCGAAAGAATTACCATGCCAGACATTGATTTGGATTTTCCTGATGATAAACGAGATGAAGTCATCAAATACGTTGTCAATAAATACGGAAAAGATCGTGTTACAAATATTGTTGCTTTTGGCACTTTTCAAGGAAAAAGCGCGATTAGAGATGCAGCTAGGATTTTAAAAATAAGCGATAATATCATCGACGAATTAACTTCTCTTGTCAGTGATACCGATAATTCACTGAGCGCTTTTATCAATGCTTATCCCGAAAAATATCAGTTTTTTGTTAAAGACCCGATGACTAAAGAACTTCTCGATGTTTCTTTACGTATCGAAGGATTGCAAAAACATATTTCTACTCACGCTGCTGGAATTATTATTACCGATCAGCCAATTACAACTTACTCGCCAGTACAAAATGGTCTGATGGGAATGTATCAGACCCAGTTTGAAGCTTCGGATTTGGAATCGATAGGATTACTAAAAATTGATTTTTTAGGAATTCGTAATCTGTCAATTATTTCTCGAGTAATCGAATCTATAGAAAAAGAAACGAAAGAAAAAATTGACATCTATAAGATTCCAACAAATAATCAGGCGACTTTTAAATTACTCCGCGATGTAAGAACTCTGGGCATTTTTCAATTAGAATCAAAAGGGATGATGAATTTAATCAGAAAAATGCAGATTTCAAATTTTGATGACATTGCGGTGTGTATTGCCCTATTTAGGCCAGGACCAATGGAAAATATTCCTTCTTTTTTGAGCCGCCGATTTGGACAGGAACCCGTTTCATTCCCCCATCCGGATTTAGAACCTATTTTAAAAGATACTAACGGAATTATTGTCTATCAAGAACAAATAATGCAAATAGCAAATCAATATGCCGGATATTCATTAGGTGAAGCAGACGTATTAAGACGTGCCGTTTCAAAGAAAAAAGAAGATGTTTTAATTCAAGAGAGAGACAGATTTGTTAATAGTTGTATAAAAATGGGTCACGATAAAAAAGTCAGCAACGATATATATGATTACATCGTTAAATTCGCTAATTACGGTTTTAATAAATCACACTCCGTCGTTTATGCGTTAGTTGCATACTGGATGGCTTATTTAAAAGCAAACTGTCCTAGCTATTTTATGGCATCTTTATTAGATAATGCGATTGGATCTTCAACCGCCACCAATGATTATATTCGCGAATGTCGCAAACTAAACATCACTATATTGCCGCCCCGTATAAATTATTCTGGGAAATATTATCATAAAGAAGAAAATGGTCTTCGTTACCCGTTTTTAGGTATAAGAGGAATTGGACCCAGTATTGCTGAAAAAATTGATTTAATGTGTCAAAAAAAGCCTGTTACTTCGTTTATTGATTTTATGAGAAGAAGCGAAGGAATAAACATTAAGGCAATAGAATCATTGATTCTTGTTGGTGTTTTTGATGATTTTAATATCACTAAACAAACCCTAATCAATAATTTGAAGCAGTTAGAAAACTTTATTGAATTTCAGCAATCCAGTCCTGATGAATCGTTTATTTTCCTTGAAAGTAAAGAATTTGATTTTGAATATCTTAACCGTCAGGAAAGAGACTTGCTTGGGATTAATTTAAGTTATCATCCTATTACCGACTATCATCAATACATCATTAACCACGGCTATTTAACTCCTTCCGAAGCGGATGAAGTTAAACCCGGAAAATATGCTGTAGTGGGTATAATATCTAGAATAAAAACAATCAAAACCAAGACTGGCAAGGAAATGTGCTTCGCTGAAATCGAAGATCAAATATCTTCAATTGAAGCAGTCATTTTTTCTGAAGTTTGGGAACGGGTTAACTCATATCTTTCAAAAGGTAAAGTTTATCTTTTTGAAGGAGATATTGAATTAAGAAATGAACGAAAACAACTAGTAATAGAACAAATAAGCACAATTGAAAGGGATAAAAATGAATAAAATCGCCGTATTAACTTCCGGTGGAGATGCACCGGGTATGAATGCTGCTATAAGAGGGGTTGTCAGAACAGCTCTGTTTTATGGATATGAAGCATATGGAGTATATGATGGATACAAAGGACTTGTTGAAAATAAAATCAAACAACTGACTCGGAATGATGTTGGCCAAATATTAACACATGGAGGAACAATATTAGGCTCTTCGAGATTGCCGGAGTTTAAAGATGAGTCAGTTCGGCAAGTTGCTATTAATAATTTAAAGAATCTTGGTATAGATACTCTAGTCGTTATCGGTGGAGACGGAACTTACCGGGGCGCAATGGAATTAAATAAAATGGGAATAAAATGTATAGCTTTACCAGGTACAATAGATAACGACATTGCGTCTACAGAATATACCATCGGTTTTTTTACCGCTCTTGACACTGCTATTTGGGCAATCGATAAATTAAGAGATACGTCTTTCTCACACCAAAGATGTACGGTGGTAGAAGTCATGGGAAGAAACTGCGGAGATTTATCGATTTTCTCTGGAATTGCCTGTGGAGCAGAGATTGTAATAACCCGTGAAACTGGTTTTAATCGAGAAGAAGTGTTAAAACAAATACGAGGAGCTAAAGCGAAAGGAAAAAGGCATTTAATCGTTGTTGTTGCTGAAAATATGCTCAATGTTTTTGAACTCGCTAAGGATATTCAAGCTAATACGGAATATGAAACGAGGGCTACAGTTTTAGGTCATATTCAGCGTGGGGGAAATCCATCTTCTTTTGACCGAATTTTAGCATCAAAAATGGGATCATATGCAGTTGAACTGTTAAGAAAAGACATCTTCGGAATGGCTATCTGTTCGCACGGAATAGAAATAGATCATATAAAGATTGATGAAGCGCTAAGTAAAACAAAAAGAACAACTGATTTATATGAATATCTCGAAAAATTGAACTAATTTTGTTTAAAAACATTATTGGTTTTTTTAATGAAAGTTAGTCATTTTTAAAGGTTAGAAAAAGGTTTACATTTTATATTTTTCGGACTATAATAGTTATAGAATATTTATAATATTCAAAATAAAATGGAGGGCAAAAATGAAGAAAGCATTATTAGCATTTGCATTAGCTTTGATCTCTGTATTTACATTGGTTGCTTGTTCTGGCGGTAACTATGAAATCGCAATGATCACAGACTCTGGTGGGATTGATGACAAATCATTCAACCAAGGAACTTGGGAAGGTATTGTTGAATACGCTACCGAGAATGGAAAGACTTATAAGTACTATAAGCCAAGAGAAGTATCTGACACGGCTTATTTAAGAGCAATTAAGTTAGCAGTACGTGGCGGAGCAAAAATCGTTATTACTCCTGGTTACTTATTTGAAACAGCAATTTATGAAGCTCAAACTCTTTACCCAGAAGTTAAATTCGTTTTAATTGATGGCGAACCTCACACTGCAGATTATGCAACTTACAAAACAGAAGCTAATACTATGAACATTTTATTTGATGAACATGAAGTTGGTTTCTATGCTGGTTACGCTGCCGTTTATGGCGGATTAACCAATTTAGGATTCTTTGGCGGAATGGCAGTTCCAGCTGTTCAACGTTTTGGTATTGGCTATATTGCAGGCGCTTATTACGCTGCTGATGACCTTGGAGTTACTATTACTTTCCCAGCTGAACATTATGAATATTTAGGTTCATTTGCTCCTACTCCTGAAGCTAAAACTAAAGCTGCTACATGGTATAGTGGTGGTGTTCAAGTTATTTTTGCTGCTGCTGGTGGAGCTGGTTCATCTGCAATGGCTGCTGCTGTTGAAGCTACTGGATCTAAATACGTTATCGGCGTTGACAAAGACCAGTCAGGCGATTCAACATCAGTTATCACTTCTGCTCTAAAAGGCGTTGGCGAAGCAGCTATTTCTGCTTTAGAAGATTTCTATGGTAACACATGGGAAGGTGGAAGAACAATTAGCCTTGGTTCAGTTGAAGGCGGCGTAGCTCTTCCTGCAGATTTCTCAAGATTCGGTGCTAATGCAGCCGAAGTTAAAGCAGCTTATGAAGCAATTTTTGCTGAAGTTGTTGCTGGAAATATCGTTGTACCAACAAATGATCGCGCAAGTTTAGGCGCTTTCTTAACTAATCTTGGCGTTAGTAATCAAGCTTTGGTTGACAAAGCTGAACCTGCACCAGCTGCTTAATAACATTTACTAAATAATTTTTTAAGTAATCTCTATGTAGAAGGAAGGATATAAGATTCAATCCTTCCTTCTTTTAGATTACTGCTTTATTTTTATTTCTTTCTGAGGTGATTTAATGGATTATATCATAGAAATGCTAAATATCAGTAAGATCTTCGGAACCCTTCGAGCTAATGATGATATTACTTTTCAGTTAAAAAAAGGCGAGGTACATGCGTTGGTCGGTGAGAATGGCGCAGGGAAAAGCACATTAATGTCGATCCTTTTTGGCCTATATCAACCCGATGCGGGCGAGATTCGCTATAAAGGTGAAGTGGTTAAGATTCATAACCCAAATGATGCGAATCGGTTAAAAATCGGAATGGTACATCAACACTTTAAATTGGTTGATGTTTTTACAGTTACCGAAAACATTATCTTAGGAATGGAAGAAACAAAGAATGGTTTTTTAACTTTAGAAAACTCTCGTAATCGTATTTTGGAATTGCGTGAACAATATAAACTATTTGTTGATCCTGATGCTTATATTAAAGATATTACGGTTGGGATGCAACAACGCGTGGAAATTTTGAAAATGCTTTATCGCGATGCGGATATATTAATTTTTGATGAACCTACTGCAGTTTTAACGCCTCAAGAAATTGATGAATTGATGCATACAATAAAAAATTTCAAAAAAGAAGGAAAATCTATTGTCATTATTACTCATAAACTTGCTGAGGTTATGGCAGTAGCTGATCGCTGTACTGTACTTAGAAAAGGAAAAGGTATTGGAACCGTTGAAGTAAAAGACGTGACAGTTGATACTTTAGCTGAAATGATGGTTGGTAGAAAAGTAAGTTTTGAAATCGATAAAAAACCAGCTAACATTAAAGATGAAATATTCCGTGCTGAAAATATTTCTGTTTTTAATAACGAAAAGAACAAGCATGAAGTTCATGATGTGTCTTTTCAAGTTAAATCTGGAGAAATAGTAGGAATTGCCGGCATTGAAGGCAATGGACAAACGGAATTGGTCAATGTTATTACCGGATTAAAAAATATGACTTCCGGAAAATTGTTTTTTCATCAAAAAGAAATTACTAAAAATTCTATTCGACAAAAACTGGAATTAGGTATTGGCCATATCCCTGAAGACCGTCATAAACATGGACTGGTTCTTGATTTTAATTTAGCTGAAAATTTGATATTACAATCCTATTATCTTCCTAAATTTCAAAAAAGAGGATTTTTAAAGAAAAATGAGATTTATCAATATGCAAATCAGTTAATTTCCCGATTTGATATAAGAAGCGGAGCAGGGTCTGCCTCTATAACAAGGTCAATGTCTGGAGGTAATCAACAAAAAGCGATTATTGCTCGTGAAATATCTCGAAATCCAGAACTGATGATTGCAGTTCAACCGACTCGGGGGTTAGATATTGGAGCAATCGAATATATTCATAATAAAATTATCGAAGAAAGAGATAATGGTAAGGGTGTCTTGCTTATTTCTCTAGAACTTGATGAAATATTAAATTTATCCGATCGTATATTAGTAATGTTCGAGGGCGAAATAGTCGCCGAACTTGATCCGAAAAAAACATCCTTCCAGGAAATTGGGCTGTATATGTCAGGATCCAAAAAAGGAGTGATTGCTCATGAAGTTTAAGAATTTTGCTGCAAAAGTTTGGCAATCAATTAAAAACCTTTTTAAACCTAGCAGATATCAAGCAGCAGTTCCAAGTCTAATTTCAATTGGATTTGGGATAGTTTTTGGAATATTAACAATGTTTGTTATTTGGCTGCTCGCCGTTTTAGGCGTGTTCAAAACAAATAATATGCCAGAATTTTTTTATGGCGTCGGTGTTCTTCTTGCTGGGGCGTTTAATGAAGGTATGGACTCCATCGCCGACATGTTGTTTGCTGCAGCTCCGTTAATTTTGGCGGGATTATCAGTTGGATTTGCTTTTAAGACCGGTTTATTTAATATAGGAGCACCGGGACAAATAGTCATCGGCGGATTAACAGCTATTACGATTGGCTTGAAAGTGTCTTTACCTGCTCCATGGCACTGGATGTTGGCGTTATTATGTGGTGTATTAGCGGCAGGCATATGGGGATTAATTATCGGAGCGCTCAAAGCTTTATTAAATGTTCATGAGGTAGTTGCCTCAATTATGATGAATTATATTTCGATATATACCGCGTTTTTGATTATCAAAGGTAATGGGATGGTTAATACTCAGACTTCCCAAACATTACAATTACCGGCATCTGCACTTCTTCCACACGGTGAAGTAGCTTTATTTGCATATTATGATATGAATATAGGCATTATTATTGCTATCTTGGCTGTCATTGTTATGTATATCATATTACACAAAACGACACTGGGGTATCAATTAAAAGCTGTTGGTTTTAACAAAGAAGCTAGCAAATATGCAGGTATGAATACAAAACGGAACATCATGGTTTCAATGGCGATCTCGGGAATGTTAGCTGGTTTAGCCGGTGCAATTCTTATCATGGTCAGCGGAAAGTATTTCCAATTAACAAAAGAAGCGATGATGGCAGAAATTATGTCTGTAGGTTTTGATGGAATTTCTGTTGCGTTACTTGGTTTATCTCAACCGATAGGGGCTTTGTTTGCCGGTTTATTCTTGGCATATATTCGACAGGGAGGATATTACCTCAATCTAGCTAATTATATGGCTGAAATGGCTGATGTTATTACGGCAGTTATCATTTATTTTAGTGCTCTTTCAACTGCTTTGTACGCTATTGTAAAAAATAGGAAAATTAAATTAGAGGCTCTAAAAAAATTACGAATTTCTAGAAGAAAAGAAAAAACCCAGGACGGGGGTGAGAATGTATGATTTTCTCAACTACTTTCTACGATTTATTAGGTAATACCATTCTCACAATGATTCCGCTCCTAATCGTCGCTTTGGGCGCAATGATATGCGAACGAAGCGGTGTTACAAACATTGCATTAGAAGGTATCATGATTATGGGTGCGTTCGTATCCGTTTGGATAATCAGCCGGCTTGAATGGACTTGGGTTGATGGCGTTAAAGTATATTGGGCAAATACCAATGGCGAAAAATCTCTGCTATTAATTATTGGTTTTATCATTGGAGGAATCGTAGGAATGTTATTTTCTTGGTTCCATGCATATGCGGCTATTTCGATGAAAGCCGATCAAACGATTTCTGCTACTGCATTAAACTTAATCGCTCCCGCTTTGGCATTTTACATTGCAAGAACTTTTATTGGTGGAAGACAAGTATTTTTTAATACATCCTTTATGATGACCCGGGTAGGATTTTTAGCTGATATTCCGGTTATTGGAGATATATTCTTTTCAAGAGTCAATGCCGGTCTGTATCTAGGTATAATCATTCTTATCGTAGCTTATTTGTTTGTATATAAAACAAAAGAAGGACTAAGACTACGTGCCTGCGGTGAAAATCCACATGCGGCTGACTCATTGGGTGTTAACATTTACAAAGTAAGATATCGCGCTGTATTAATATCCGGATTTTTAGCGGGCGCAGGAGGATTTTTATTTTCAATATCAACTGCTACCTCGTTTGAAGGAACTGTTTCAGGATACGGATTCTTAGCGATTGCTGTTTTAATTTTTGGGAACTGGAAACCATTCAGAATTCTATTTGCAGCATTTTTCTTTGGTCTTATGACGACAATTGGCGCAGGTGGAAACTCAATTGATTTTATCAGAACACTTGGATTGCCTTCTGATTTTTATCCGATGGTACCTTATATTGCGACTCTGATAGTATTATCATTCTCGAGCCGTTCATCTAGAGCACCTAAGGCTGCAGGTCAGATATATGATCAGGGAACAAGATAGTTATTATTTATAAGATTTAATGTTGATAGACGATTGTTTATCAACATTTTTTTATAAAAAAACCAATCCAGTTAGATTGGTTTTTGTGTTAATTCTGATTGATGTCGATAATTTTTAAATTGTCAGGATAAAAGACATATATCCTGTAATATGTTAATTGGTTGGTTAGAACGCCATATTTATATAAATCATCGATTTTGATTCCTGGGTTATATTTAATGACACTGTTATAAATTTGCGTTTTTTGATGTTTTGCAACAGAGTTATTCCACCAGATATGTGGTTTTATTTTACTTTTTTGTAAATATTCATCGATTAATTGAAAATGTATTTGGTCATAATTCCTTGAAGATAAATTAAGAAATTCATGAATTAATATAAACAAATCATGACGTTGATACCGATGAAAATTAAACTGATTACTTTGCAAAAAATATGAAAAATCAAGCATGAACAGGAATGCGGACTGTTCCTTTTGAAGGATGAGTTTTAATGAATTACTCATAAATCCTTTATTCCAGAATACTTCTAACACATCCTCGACGCGATGAATAACAGCCATATCTTCTTTCGATAAATCCTGATTGGATAGCATTTCATATGGTGGTCTGGATTCGTATAAATAATGATATTTGTCAGCTTCATTTCGAATTTTAGTACCTCGAAGCATCTTGAGAAATCCTAGTTGTAATTCTTTAGGATAAAGAGAAAACACTTCATCAAATGTAATAGAAAAACGAGAAAGACTTTCATGGGGCAGTCCTGCGATTAAATCTAGATGTAAATCGATGATGTTTGCATTCTGAATAAGTAAGATGTTTCTAAATAATTTTTCATTGTTTTGATGACGATCAACTGACAAATTGGTTAATTCATTCGTCGATTGAATTCCGATTTCGAATCTAAATAAACCTTTAGGGGCATTTTCGTTGATAAATTCAATAATTTCTACCGGAAGCAAATCGCCTGTTATTTCAAATTGAAATTGTGTTCCTGGAAGATGATTTTTGATGATAAAATCAAAGATTGATAAAGCATAATCGATTTTATAGTTAAAAGTCCGATCCAAGAATTTAAATGTTTTAGCTCCATGATTCATCAAATATATAATATCATTTTTAACTCTTTCAACATCGAAAAATCTGATGTTCTTTTCAAGTGATGCCAGACAATAGGAGCAATGAAACGGACAGCCCCTCGACATCTCGATATATTGGATTTTTGAAGGAAGATTCTTGATGTCCTCAGGAAAAGAGTAAGGGTTTTTTAAAGAATTTAAATTTAGAATTTCTATCGATTTATTTCTTTTAATTTCATTATTAAGCCGATAAGTTAAACCTGGTATTGAAGATAGAGAAAGATTCTGATTAACTGCTTTCACCAATAAATTAAAAGATAATTCACCTTCACCGCTGATAATGAAATCTGCAAGGGAATTTTGTATGAAATACTCCGGTTCATAACTAACTTCTGGGCCTCCATAGATTATTATGGAGTTACTTTTGGCTTTTAAAGTTTCAGTAAGTTTCAATATGATTTCAACATTCCATAAATATACAGAAAAACCAATCATATCAGGTTTTTCTGAAAGAATAGAAGATTCGATTAAATCAAAATCGTCTTTGATAGTAAATTCTTTTATAGTTGATTCAAAATCCAAATTGGCTTTTAGGTATCTAATAGCCATATTGGTGTGTATATATTTTGAATCTATCGCGACTAAAACTATTTTCATATCATCACCACATATATTGTATCAAAAATACCTTCATTAGACTATTTATTTCAAGATATGATATACTATCATAGGGTGATAAGATGGATCAGTTCAGATTAGTTTCGGATTACTCGCCGACAGGAGATCAGCCTAAAGCGATTGACCTTTTGGTAGAGAATCTCCAAAAAGGAATTAAAGAACAGGTTCTTCTCGGGGCGACAGGCACAGGGAAAACCTATACAATATCAAATGTCATTCAACGTGTTAATCGTCCAACACTTGTTTTAGCACATAACAAAACCCTAGCAGGGCAGTTATATTCAGAACTTAAAACTTATTTCCCCGATAACCGAGTTGAGTATTTCATTTCGTATTATGATTATTATCAACCTGAAGCATATGTTCCTGGAAGAGATTTATACATCGAAAAAGATGCGATGATTAATGATGAAATAGATGAGATGCGGCACGCCGCAACATCATCTTTACTTGAACGAAGAGATGTTATTATCGTTGCTTCAGTCAGCTGTATTTATGGTATTGGTGACCCGGAAGATTATAAGAACGGCATGTTGACATTAAGAATAGGCGATAATTACGGAAGGGATAACTTATTAAAAAAATTAGTTCAGATTTTGTTCGTTCGCAATGATATTGATTTTAACCGCGGTAGTTTTAGGGTTAAGGGCGATGTTGTTGAAATATTGCCTACATATGAAAAAACGACAGCGATTAGAATAGAATTCGATTTTGATGAAATCAAACGGATTAGAGAATTCAATATTGTTACAGGTGAAATAATTAAGGATATGCAGATGATAACTTTGTTTCCTGCATCTCACTTTTTAACTAACCGAGATAAACTTGATGAAGCGATAAAACGCATAAAAGACGAATTAATCGAAAGATTGGGTTATTTCAAATCAAAAGGTCAACTGCTAGAAGCAGAAAGAATCGAACAAAGAACAATGTATGATTTGGAAATGTTAGGAGAAATGGGAACTTGTTCAGGCGTTGAAAATTATTCTAGACATCTTGCTTTAAGAGATGCAGGAGAAACGCCTTCTGTTTTAATAGATTTTTTTCCTGATGACTTTTTGCTCGTAGTTGATGAATCACACGTAACGCTTCCACAAGTGAGAGGAATGTTTAATGGAGACCGTTCCAGAAAACAAACCCTCGTTGATTACGGATTTAGACTTCCTTCCGCTTTAGATAACCGTCCACTTAATTTTGATGAATTCAGAAATAAAATAAATCAGGTAATTTATGTATCTGCTACTCCAGGCGATTATGAACTTGCACAGACAAAACAGGTAATTGAACAAATCATTAGGCCTACCGGTTTATTAGATCCAGTTATCGAAGTAAAACCCAGCGAGGGACAAATCGATGATTTGTTAAATGAAATTGAGAAAACTATCGATCGAAAAGAACGCGTCTTAATTACGACGATGACAATAAAAATGAGTGAAGATTTGACGGATTATCTAAAGTCTTTGGGGTATAAAGTTGCTTATTTACACTCAGAAATAAAATCACTAGAAAGAATGGATATCATTCGCAAATTGAGACTAGGGACCTATGATATTTTAGTCGGAATCAATTTGCTCAGAGAAGGTCTTGATTTACCTGAAGTATCGACAATTGCAATATTGGATGCCGATAAAGAAGGCTTCTTAAGAAGTGAAAGAGCACTAATCCAAATAGTCGGCCGTGCGGCAAGAAACGTCAATGGAAAGGTCATTATGTATGCCGATAAAATTACTGACTCAATGGCTTATGCAATCAGCGAGACCAAACGAAGAAGATCGATTCAGGAGCAGTTCAATATAGAAAACAATATAATACCGAAAACAATCATTAAAGCTGTCCATGATTCGATATCGATAAAGATTGATAAAAAAACCGGAGAGATAGATTTCAAGAAAATGCCTAGAAAAGAAATCGAAAAGTCAGTTGATATTCTTGAAAGACAAATGCGCCAAGCTGCTAAGGATCTTGATTTCGAACGCGCTGCCGAATTAAGAGATATCATCATTGAACTAAAAACGCATCTATGAAAAAGATAATCACTATCGGATCTGCAATCATTTGGACTATCATCATTTTCTCATTTTCTATTCAGAACGGAGAGGAATCAGGGTCATTGAGTTTGGGAATTACCGATTATTTACATCAGTATTTAATATTGGTTTTACCAAATCTATCTGTTGAAACCTTACATATAATCATTAGAAAAAGCGCGCACGTGATTGAATATGCAATATTAGGATATTTATATGCGCGCGTATGGAACTTAATTAGAATTCCTTATTGGATTTTCCCTATAGCAGGATTGGTCATTTCACTTCTAGATGAAACCATACAGATGTACTCGGTTAACCGTGGCCCCTCTTTGGTTGATGCGCTATTTTTTGATTTATCTGGGTTTCTACTATGTGGGATTATTACTTTAATTGTATTAAAAAATAAACTGAAAAATTTGACGTCTCTATGAGACGTCATTTATTTTTTTAAAAAATTATAAAAAAAACACTTGATTTTGTATAAAAAAATTAATATAATTAAAGTGTAAATTAAATAAATTAATAAATACTGTCAAAAACAAAATAAAATTAATTATAAAATTCAAATTTTTAACAAGCCAACGTTAATTTGGCGGAGAGGAGTCAAAATGAAAAAAAATCTTATTAGTAAAATTGCCGCTTTCTTTCGATCTATGTTTATCAAGCAAAATTACGAATGGTTTTTAGCTAATGAATATAGAAAGATTGACACCAAAACCATTGACATCAGAAAAGATATTTCGGTCAACCACTTATAAAAATTACAGATAAACAAAAATAGGTTATCTATACAAAATGGAGATGTAATATGAATAATCAAACACTACTAAAACTTTCTAGCGGAGAGCTTACAAAAAAACAAGCCTATCACGAACTTTATTCTACGAAGAGAATAATCCGGCAAAGAAGAGCTCATTTCGTGAAGATTAAAATCATCATTCCGGATGAAGCTGGAGTAACAAGATTTCTGGCGTTCTTATTTTTACTGCCCATTCCATTAACTTTTGCTAAAATAGCTTTACGGAAAATGAAAAATACAGAATCCAGTGATATACCAATATCAAAAGAAGAAATGTTGAAATTAATCAGTGTAAGAGGAATTAAGATTGATGTTCAATCAAATTCCGGAGAAAAGATTTACATTAAAACAATATAGGAGGAAATGCAATGAATAAAAAGTTTTCATTTAATGAAAATTTCCCTTTCGGAAAAGAATTTGTCAAAGAATACCACAAAACTTCAGCTAAATATCCCGTATTATCGACTTGCCCGGTCTGTCATCATGAATTAAGTGTCGTAAAATTGCACTGCGAAAGTTGTAATACATCTCTAGATGGTCATTTCTCATTATCGAAATTTAACTATCTTGATACTGATAAACTATATTTTATCGAAGTGTTTGTTAAAAATCGCGGTAATATCAAAGCGATTGAAAAAGAAATGAACTTAAGTTATCCAACAATCAAAAAAATACTCGATGATGTAATCGTTGGACTTGGTTATACGTTAGAAGGTGGAGACGACGTATCGCAACAACAGCCTTCACCTCAATCTTCTCAAAATGAAAAATCAAAAGTTTCAAGAACAGAGATTCTAGATCAACTAGAAAAAGGCGCAATCAGTGTCGCCGATGCAGTAGAAAAATTAGGAAAATTATAAAGGAGAACTATCATGGCTAGAAACGAACTTAAAGAAGAAAGATTAAAAATTTTAGAATTACTGTCAAAAGGAATCATTACCCCTCAAGACGCAGAAAAACTTTTATCAGCGATGGGAGATAATTCGGAACCGCAAATTCTTGATGTTGTTCCATCAAAAAAATCGCCTTTCAGAATGCTGAAAATATTGATTGATTCAGCTGATGGAGATGTTGTTAAAGTTGAAATACCTATCGAGTTTGCTAAATTGCTCAAATCGAGCAAGTTTAATATGGAAAAATTAGATGATATGGATATTGATCTAGATGCTCTAATTGGTATGATTAATTCTGGTGCTATTGGCGAATTGGTAAACATTACTTCCGCAGACGGCGATAAAGTAAGAATAGTCGTCGAATAATCTCCTAGTTATTTATGGATAATAGTGCTGAGGGACAAGCAAAACAAAAAATAAATGTGTTTAAAAACAAAAATTTCTCATTATTGTTTTGGGGAATTTTTGTTTCGAATGTTGCCCATATCATTTTTAGTTTTGCTATTAGTTTATATATTTTAGAACTTGCAAAGCCTGAATTTAGGGAAGATCAATCCGCAATGATTCAAGCTTTATATCTCGCCTTGTCAGGAATAATCTTAGTTGTCTTGATTCCTTTTGGAGGCGTTCTGGCAGATAAACTTAATAAAGTAAAAACGATGTATATAACGGATTTCATCCGGGGAATATCCATAAGCATCGTAGGAATTTTGTTGTTATTTGATATGAGCGTTATAAACAAAATAATTCTTTTGTTTATCATGAACTTTATTTTAAGCGTTAATGCTGCTTTCTTTAGTCCGGCATCGTCCTCTTTATTAAGGTTTGTTGTTTCTGATGAGGAGTTACAGCCTGCAGCTTCAATATTGCAGGGATCATATAATTTTCAATCAATTTTAGGTCTGATTCTGGGCGGTATTTTATATTCCGTTATTGGTATTGTTGGCATATTTATATTGAATGGGGTGGGATATATTATTTCTGCAGTGACGGAAATATTTATAAAATATAATCATCTCGAACATTCGAATAACGAAAAAATGACTATGAAATTGATGTTAAAAGATATTAAAGAAGGGCTTAAATATTTGCTTAAAGAAAAAGCCATTGTTGCTTTATTATTCATGGCTTTAGCATTAAATTTTTTTACAGCTCCAATTTTCAGCAATGCAATGCCGTTTTTTGTTACGTATCGGTTTGCAGATGAAGCAAGTTATTTGTTCCAAACAATTATGTCGCCAGAAAACTGGTTTTCAATAATTTCAGTTGCATTTTCGATAGGCGCAATCATTATGTCTCTTTATTTATCAAGGGCTGCTACAAAGGATAAATACAGCCGTCAACTTAAAGGAGCACTAATTGGGTTTGTAATTGCTTTAGCCGGAATATCCGCTGTAATGATTATGTACTATGAAAATCATATCTCGATCAATATCGTATTGGTGACGTTAGTGACCTTGATGTTATTGATAGGATTAGCGAATGTATCATTTAATGTTCCTGTGAGTTTAATTATGCAAAGAAAAGTCGATAGGAATATGCTTGGAAAAGTAAGTTCAGTTTCATCGGTTTTATCTCAAGCCTTAATTCCAATTTCATCTTTAGTTGCTGGTGCAATTATTATGGGAATAGGAGTAAAATATTTGTTCCTTTTTTGTGCCGTCGGATCAATTTTAATTACTATCATTTATTCGCTAAATAAAGCTTCAAATGATTTATAAATTATAACGACCTATGGGTTTCCATAGGTTTTTTAGCGCTTTTTTGAAGGGTTTGTGTGCTATCTTTTTCCAATTTTGTGGTATAATATTAATAGAGAAAAAAACACATCGATTCAAAAATGTGTTTTAATTTTGATTAATCATTATTGGGTTATTTTTGTTGAAGGGATGTGGAACGAGTGGAAGAATTAAAACCTGAAACGGTGGTTGTTGAATCCATCGATTTAACGCATGACGCCCTCGGTGTCTGCAAACTTGAAAATGGGTTCATGGTTTTCGTTGAAGGGATGCTTAAAGGAGAAAAAGCGGAAATTGTTATTACTGACACGAAAAAAAATTACGGATTTGGTAAAATCGTTAATTTGATTGAAAAGAGCCCTTATCGTGTCTTGCCTAAATGCAAGCATTTTGACACATGTGGCGGATGCAATCTCATGCATATGGATTATGATTTACAATTAAGCTTCAAGAAATACCGTGTTGAAACTACTTTAAAAAGAATAGGACTTAATAATGTTACTGTCAATGACATGATTGGCATGGTTAATCCTTTTAATTATCGAAACAAGGTTGAAATAAAGTTTAGCCAAGGTGAAAAAGGAATCGAAGCAGGCTTTTTTCAAGCTAAAACTCATAATTTGGTTAATATCGACGAATGTCATATTATGCCTAAACGCGTTTTTGATTTATTAATTTTAATTAAAAATGTATCTAATGAACTAGGCATAAAGGCCTTCGATGAAGATACAAAAACGGGATTATTAAAATCTGCAGTAATGAGAGAATCATTCAAAACCAAGAAATTGTCAGTTTTGTTTAATATACCGGTTGGACAAACTTTGCCTCAATCAGATTTGTTTGTAAAAAAACTCATTGCAAAAGTACCTGAACTGGCTTGTATAGCGTATTCCGCAACAAATGACGAATCCAGTTATTCACAGGATCCTATTAATACTTTATTTGGTGAAGAAGGCTTAATTGATTCAATTGATGGAATCGACTTCTGGATTGGTCACCGTTCGTTTTTTCAAACCAATCCATTTCAAACTGAAAAAGTATACAAGAAAGCACTTGAATATGCTAACCTAACTGGAAAAGAAAAAATTATTGATGCTTATTGTGGCATAGGAACGATTTCTTTAGTAGCTGCTAAAAAAGCTTTTAAAGTATTTGGAATTGAAATCGTAAAACCTGCTATTTTAGATGCTAGAAAAAATGCAGAAATGAACCATTTTAAAAATGTATTTTTTGAAGTTGGAGAAGCTGAAACAGTCATTCAAAAATGGAAAAAATTCAAATTTGACGTCATCTTTGTTGATCCACCACGAAAAGGTTGCGACATTGCACTGATAGACGCTATTATCGGAATGAAAATTCCAAGAGTAGTTTATATCTCTTGCGATCCAGGTTCTTTAGCAAAAGACTTAAAAGTTTTATCTGAAGGCGGATACAAGATTGTTGAAATCACTCCTTTTGATATGTTCCCTCAAACCGTACATGTTGAGACCGTGACATTGCTTTCATTAAAATGACACTTGAAAACCACTTAA
>CALEZX010000015.1 GCA_937928185.1 uncultured Caryophanales bacterium | reverse complement strand
AGTTTGCGACTCCATTTTTCTTTATCTAGTTGATTAAATAGTAATTTAATGCTATTATCTTATCGGTTTTTTTAGGAGGATGAATATGGACAAATTTTTTGACGTTATTATTGTCGGCGCTGGGCCATCCGGCACAATGACTGCGTATGAAATTTATGAAAAAAATCCAAAATTATCAATTTTATTAATTGATAAAGGACATGACATCTATTCAAGAAGATGTCCTATCTTAGAAAAAAAACTCAAAAAATGCCCAACCCGACGAGACGGTGAAATTGGATGTTTTCCTGCCTGTTCTATCACGAATGGTTTCGGAGGATCTGGAGCATATTCTGACGGTAAATTTAATATCACCAGCGAATATGGCGGATGGATGACTGATTATTTAGATGATGAAGTTGTAGAAGATTTAATCAACTATGTTGACGATATTAATATTAAGTTTGGTGCACCACTTAACATCACTGATCCTACGACTGAAGCTGTACGTTTAATTGAACGGCAGGGATTAGCAGTGGGATTAAAATTACTCCGAGGGAAAGTCAGACATCTTGGAACTGAAGTTAATTTACAGATACTAAAAAATCTTTTCGAGGATTTACAGAAAAAAGTTACAATGATGCACAAAACAGAAGTTGTTGATTTGATTGTAGAAAACGATACAGTCAAAGGCGTCGTTCTAGATAATAAAGAAATAATTAATGCAAAAAAAGTTGTTATTACGCCAGGCAGAGACGGATCGCAGTGGTTGTCTGATCTTTGTCTTAAATATAATATCCCCATGCATGCAAACAGAGTCGATATCGGCGTTCGCGTTGAAACGAACGATGAAATCATGGAAGAGATAAACAAACACCTTTATGAAGGGAAATTTATCTATCGGACAAGCATGGGAACTCAGGTCAGAACGTTTTGCTCAAACCCTTCAGGACACGTTGTTATTGAAAATCACAGCGGTACCGTTTTAGCTAACGGACATGCATATAAAGATTCTAAACTAGGTTCAAAAAATACGAATTTTGCTTTGCTAGTCAGTCATAATTTTACTGAACCTTTCAACCAACCAAACGAATTTGCCCACAGCGTATCTAGATTAGCTAATATGTTGTCAAACGGAGCTATTATCGTACAACGTTACGGCGATTTAAAAAACGGCCGTCGTTCAACCGAAAAAAGAATTCGCGAAGGATTTGTCGTCCCGACTTTAAAAGAAGCTGTACCGGGAGATTTAGGGCTTGTACTACCTTATAAAACAATGAAGTCAATCATTGAAATGATTGAAGCGTTAGATCATGTTACACCCGGCATTGCATCTGAACATACTTTATTTTATGGCGTCGAAGCTAAATTTTATTCTGCCAGACCGGAAGTTAATAATCAATTTGAGACAAAAATATCCGGATTATATGTCGGCGGAGATGGAGCTGGCATTACCCGCGGGTTAGCACAGGCGGGGGCGAATGGAATCTGGATTGCCAGAGATATAGCGAATAAATTCTAAAGATATTAATTTAAAAGACCGAATGTAACGTTTATGAAAATCGGTCTTTTTTCTATCATCAATTCTTCCTTTGAAAGATATAGTGGTTATGATATAATGAATATGGTTTCTTGTGAGGGGTGAGTTCATGGGCAAATTAGTGGTTGTAGTTGGGACACAATGGGGCGATGAAGGTAAAGGAAAAGTCACTGATTTTCTTGCGACACAAGCTGATGTTGTTGTGCGAAGTCAGGGCGGAAATAACGCTGGGCATACCATCATTTTTAATCACCAAAAATTTGCTTTACATTTTTTGCCTTCAGGCATTCTAAATCCAAAAGTAACAAATTATATGACTAATGGTATGGTGATTGAACCGAAAGCTTTCTTTCAGGAACTTGAAGGTTTAAAATCAATGGGAATCACTTCTTTTAATTTACATATTTCCGACCGAGCACATGTTATAATGCCATATCATATCGCTTTAGATGGCATATTAGAAAATTTAAAAGGATCAGAAGCTGTTGGAACAACCAAAAAAGGGATTGGACCGGCATATACCGATAAAGTATCTAGAAGCGGCATACGGATTGGAGATTTACTCCATCCTGAGATGTTTAAAAACCGTTTAAAGGCGAATTTGAATTTCACAAATCGTCTTCTTTCTGCATTGGGCGAAAAGACTTATCAATTTGATGATTTATATCAAGAATATCTGGAATACGGAAAGCAGTTAGCTCCCTATGTAACGGATACTTCATTGCTGCTAAATCAAGAAATTGATAACGGTAAACGCATTTTATTTGAAGGAGCGCAAGGCGTCATGCTTTGTGTTGAACAAGGAACATATCCTTATGTAACAAGCAGTTCTCCATCCGCAAGCGCCGTACCGCTAAACGCCGGAATTTCTCCGATGGCGATTACAGATGTTGTTGGCGTAACAAAAGCCTATTCAACACGGGTGGGTGGCGGTGCCTTTCCAACTGAATTTGAAGATGATATTTCAAGACAAATCAGAGAAGTCGGACATGAATATGGGACAACAACAGGCAGACCAAGAAGAATTGGCTGGCTCGATGCCGTTGTTTTAAAACATACCAAACGCGTTTCTGGTCTGACAGGATTAGCGATTATGTTATTAGATGTTTTAACTGGAATAGAAACTTTAAAAATTTGTAGCCATTATGAATTAGATGGTCAAGTGATTAATCACGTTCCCGGAAATTATGAAGATTTTACCCGGGTTATACCTAAATATATCGAATTACCTGGATGGGTTGAAGATATTACGCAAGTTCAGACGTTTGATGAACTTCCTTTAAACGCTAAAAACTATCTTTTAACCATCGAAAAACTTACAGGGGTACCAATCACCTTATTTTCAGTCGGTCCTGACCGCAAACAAACTGTCGTCTTAAAACAAATATTTGAATAAATTAGGAGGAAGAAAATGACGAATCAAATCGTTGGAAACCATGCTTTAAATAAAGTTATGGAATCTAACATCTTAAAAATTTCGCAAGAAGCTAAAGCAGCTAAAGCTCAAAATCCTGAGGTTATCGATGCGACGGTAGGAATGCTTCACAAAGAGGATGGAAAACTTTTTAAATACATCCAGGTTGAAGAACTTCTCAAAGGATTAACAGATTCTGAAATGTATTTTTATGCACCAGTCAATGGTACGAAAGAATTTTCTAACGGTGTTGTGGATTGGGTTTTTGGTAAACACAAAGCAGCCATAATGGAAAAATTCCATTTGAGTGTCATTCCTACTACCGGAGGGTCCGGAGCCCTCAGCAATTCACTTTATAATTTCAATGATTTCGGACAGGCGATGCTTATCCCGAATTATTATTGGACTCCTTATGAAAATATCGCGGAAGAAGCTCATGTTGGAGTAGAAACATTCCAGTTATTTGATGAAAATTACCATTTTAATTTGAAAGATTTTGAAGAAAAAGCTAAGTCTTTAGCAAAACGTCAGAATCGTTTGTTCTTAATCTTAAACGATCCATGTAATAACCCAACAGGTTTTTGTCTGTCAAAACAGGACTGGAAAAACGTAATTGGTGTTTTAAATGAAATATCAAGAAATAATGTTCCTGTTATTTTGGTTCATGATAGTGCTTATATTGATTATCAGATGAAATCTCACGAATCCTCACGCGACGTCTATGAAGCTTTTCTTGATCTGGACGAAAATATTCTCGCAATTATTGCTTTCAGCGGTTCAAAGACTTTTTCTATGTATGGATTCCGCATTGGTGCACAATTAGGAATTTCAAAATCAAAAGCAATCATTGATGAATTTAACCGCGTCGGTGATTATTCAGTCAGAGCCCGGTTCTCAAGCGTAAGCCGTCCGGCAATGTCTGTCATTGGTAAAATATTTGCTAATCCGGATATTAAAAAACAATTTATCGAACAAATAGATATCGCTAAAGATTTATTAAGAAAACGGATTGAATTATTTGAGGAAGTTGCTGCCAAAGAAGGATTGAATGTTTTGCCTTATGGAGGCGGATTCTTTGTCGGAATCGAAACAAACAACCAAAACATTTTCAAAGATTTAGTTAACGACGGCGTCTTTATTATTGCTATGCCAGGAATGATCAGGATTGCATTAAGTTCGGTAAAACTTACAGAAATTGAACGTTTGGTTAAAATAATAAAAAAACACATCTAAATAAAGCATGAAAAAAAGGATTCGGAAAAAGAATCCTTTTTTTCTTTGTTATCAGGGGTTCCTCTTAAGCAAGGAATGTAACTTTTCCTTTGGTTAGAAGTGTATACAAATCAATAATAAAGCAAATAAAACCGGCAAAGATGATCCAAAGAATACCAACAATTAGTTTGCCTTTTGCAATTCTATAGATACCGTACACGATATTATCTAACCCTGGTAAAGCCAAAATCACCTTGAGAATCAGAGGGAGACCGTCGATAAGTTTTACATATTCTTTCATATGATCCCTCCCTTCAAGCGTGATTATACTATAGATAAACGATTAGTTCAATATATGTATCAAAAATAGCAGTTTTGATTTATTATTCTAATGTTCTGTCGATAGCTAAAGCTATTTTACGGCAATTTTTGACAAGTTCTTCAAACCGTTCCGGTTTAAGGGATTGTTGCCCATCGGATAATGCTTTTTCTGGCCCGACTTTTGCATCGACCCAAACCAATATAGTGGATCGTATGAACAGTTTACAA
>CALEZX010000014.1 GCA_937928185.1 uncultured Caryophanales bacterium | reverse complement strand
TAAACTGTTCATACGATCCACTATATTGGTTTGGGTCGATGCAAAAGTCGGGTGATAGAGTTTAGATATTATAAAAATAATAATTTCACAATAGTTAATGAATCCTCAAAAAAAGAACATTTTCATTACATAAAAAGAATGATAGGTAATTTTAAATAGAAAAACGAATAACATTTTTATATGATATAATAGGAATGGTGATTTTTATTATGAGTGAATTATTATACTTCCTTTATGGAGACAATTCCCATTTAATCAAAGCAAAAACCGATAAATTTTTTAATGATAACCAAATTGATACCTCTGATATCGAATTTTTCGATATGGAAGAAAAATCTATCGTAGAAGCAGTCAATGCTGCGATGACGATTCCATTTTTAAGCGATAAGAAGGGAGTTGTTCTCGCCAATTCTTCATTTTTCACTACAAATTCAAAATCTATCAATGATGATGACTTTCAAATAAAATATCTATCAAACTATCTGAAAAATCCGAATCCAACGACTTTGTTAGTGATTCAATCCCCTTATGAGAAACTTGATTCGAAAAAACCGATATATAAAGAGTGTCATACTTATTGTGAAGCTATCGAATGTACTTCACCAAAAAAAGATGATTATTATGAGTTGGTTAAAACCAGAATCAGCCAAGAAAATTTATCTATCGATGCAAATGCTCTAGAAGAATTCATTAACCGAGCGGGTGAAAACAGTACAATGTTATCGAATGAACTAGATAAATTGATTTTATATACAAAAGGGAAAAACAAAATTGATTTAAATTCCGTAAAAGACATTACAACTAAAAATCTTGAAAATAAAATATATACTCTCGTCAACGCAGTAGTAGCTAAGGATCAATGGAGCATATCAAGTATTTATCAAGATCTAATGAGAGTAAACACCGAACCAACCTCGATTGTAACCTTGCTTGCATTTAAATTTCAGGAAGTTTTATATACGCATTCATTGTTAAAAATGAAATACAAACAAGAGGATATAATGAAGTTTTTTAATGCTAGTAAAGGAAGAGCTTATTATATTATAAAGAACGCTAATGAAATTACCGAATCTGCTGTTATTCAATATTTAACTGAGTTAGAGCAGTTAGATTATCTAATCAAAAGTGGACAAATCGAAAAAAAAATCGGGTTAGAAATGTTTCTATTTAAACCCGATGGTATAAAATAAAAAAAGCCGAGAGGCTTTTTTTATTTGATAGCGTTAACTTTTACAGACAAACGAGATTTTTGGTTTGCAACATAGTTTTTATGGTGAACACCTTTTGAAATAGATTTGTCTAATTTTTGGAAAGCAACGTTTAATGCAGCGATAGCTTCGTCTTTTTTGTTAGCTAATGCAGCAACTTCAACATTTTTTATAGCGGTTTTTAACGAGGATTTGAATGAGGAATTAGCTTCTCTTCTTTTTTCGTTAGTGATGTTACGTTTCATTTGCGACTTAATATTTGCCATTTTGTCACCTCCATCGATATAAGCGGTAATATTTTACCAAATTTAGCGATAAAAAGCAAGATTGATATTCAATTATTTTTTTTGAATGAGTATTTCTGAATTATCATCATGATTTGTTACTATTTTCCGTATTTTTGAGTTCGGTATTATGATATAATACACTTGATTTTATTTTTTTTATTTCTGAAAACAAGAGGTGCAACGATGTCTATGCAATATAAACAGTATTTTAGTGAATTATGTAAACATATGGAATATAGTACGGTCATATATTTTCGTTCTACCGGAGAGATTATAGGTTATAAAAATATAATTGCAAATGACAACTTAATCCCAAAACGATGTTCAATCAATTTTAGCCTTGATTTATTACCGAAAGAACGGTCAAAAGTATTTTATGGGCTTAATCTCTCGCTTGATAAACAAATCGTTTTGTGCAACGGATCGATTAACCTCATCGACATTGAAGGAGACGAAATCGTCATAGTCTTTTTTGATTCGGGAATTTCAAGTTTCCGTGATAATCAGGTACCGAGAATTTTATGGAAATCAAAAGAACTGAAATATCTTGGCCATAGCGAATACGTTCCTTATGAGAATAACATAGATTTTTCAATGGTCGGTAAAACTGACGAAGAGTTATTTTCACCAGAGTTTATCGAAGATTACTCTCACTCAGATACGTCAATTATCGAAAAACAGGTCTGTTTTTGGAATTTAATGGGAAAAATAAAAGTCAATGTTTTTTCTACATGGGTTAAGATGGAAAAATTCCCTTATTACAGCACAGACAACCGTTTTATTGGAATCATATTAATCTATTATCCTATTAATCAGGTAGTAGATACTTTTTTAACTAGTTCTCAGGATGCAAAAGAGTTTAATCAACAATTAATGCTTAAATCGCTTGCTAACGCAAATATCTATTTGATTATTATGAATGTTGACAGCAATACGATTGAATATTATACCGAGAATTTTTCAACATTAACATACGATTTTTCTCATTTTTTAGACGGTACTGCTCAGTTTAAAGATATTGTCAGTCCAAAATACATCAACCATTTTATTGATCAGTATAATGAGTATATTTTCATTAAGAAGGAATCTTTTTCTTTAATTACCGAATTATACGATAAAGATGCTGACTGCGTTAGTAGCAAATTAACGTTTACTCCGATGTTAGATCATTCTAACCGAGTTATAAAGATTGCCGTAGTAATCGAGTTTATTGAAGATGATATGATTCATTCTATCGATTATTTGAAACTCAAAAATATCGTTGATAAAGGGTATATGGTTTTTACTGTCAGGGATATCTTTAATCCTACTGAATTTGATTTATTAACAGATAATATCAGTCAATACGGGTACTCAGTCAATGATTTTCTAAACCAGGGTCTTTCATGGAGTTCTATTATTCAGAGTGATTATTTAGAAAAATATCTGATTTTGTTAGATAACTTAAAGAGAAAAGTAATCAATCAAGCTGTTATTGAATATCCAATTTTGACAAAAAAACATCAAATTAATTGGATTAAGGAATCGTTATTTGCGGTGACAATTGACGATAAAACATACATTGAGTCAACCATCGAAAATATTAATTCCTCTCATCAAGCTTTAGAAACTTTAAAGCAAATTTCAAGTATGAAATTATCATTACCAAATGATGGATTAATCGCTGAAAATATATATAGTACTGTCGTAAAATATGCAGACATTCCATCCATTATTTCTCCTTTAGTAGATGAAGGAGTGGATGTAGCAGTATATGATAACAATGATTCATTAATGGTTCCATTTTCTGGACACCCTGATGCATTACCTTTTGTCATGAATAGTCTGAAAAATTATCAATCGCTTGCCATTGAATCAGAATTGTCAAGTCACTACGCCAATTTATTCTTTTTGACAAAATCTATAGAATTGAATTCTTCGAAAACCGGAACACTTTTCTGCTTTGCAGTTATCGATGATTATATAGCTAAAGATAATGATCGGATTTATGAAGATTCTGAAGGTGTTTTTAAACACATAAATTATAATCAAATTGATTCAATCACTAAACACGCGACTCTAACGGCGAGAAGTATTGCTTTAAGCCTAAACTCGGCAGCAATGATTTTGTTGCAGATGCAATCAGTCAAATCTTTTCAAGGTGCTGCTTTCCAGCAAAAACTTAATCACGAAATCTTATTGGAATTATTAAATATTGCGAATACTTCAACGGATGTCATCGACTGTTTTCAGAGGATATTGCCTAAAATAGGTAAATCATTGCAATTATCTCGTGCTTCAATGTTTAAAAAGGAAGAAGACGAGTCTTTCAGCTTAATAGCTGAATGGTATTCTGAAATCGATGTATCGCGGAAAGAAGTCTATACGAATATAAAAAAACAGGATACTTTCTTCTGCGATTGGGATTGGAGGAAAAACACGACCTACGTTATCAATACACAAGATATAGTTAAGGATCCTGACGACTATCGAAAATATTCAAAAGCAGTTGTTGGAGTTAGAATTACCATTGATAATATGCTTTTCGGATCAGTTAATTTCGCTGATAATCATTCGACAAGAGAGTGGACAGAAGATGAAGTCATACTCATGGAAGATATTGGATATATTTTGAGTTCAGTCATCGAAAAGTCTTCTAATCGACGCGAAATAGAAGACAATAAACGCAACTTCTTTTCAACGCTAGAAGCAATTCCAAATCCAGTAGCTTTAGTGAGTCATAAAAATCATCGCTTACTGTTTGCTAATTCGACTTTTAAATCCGTTTTTTTAAAAAATATCGATATTGACAAATTGATGACCGAATCATTAAAAAAGTATCACAGTTTTGATGCAATGTTATCTTCTAACAAACTCCAGAAAAATCCTGAAATATATATAAACGAACTTGACAAGTGGTATTTAATAAACCGCACTGCTGTATCTCTAAATTGGGCAGAACAATCAGAACTTTATATCCTTTCAGACGTTACTCAAAACAAAAAAATACAAGAAACTGTAACCTCTTTAGCATTTACAGATGTCTTGACCGGATTGCCAAATCGTTTAAAATTTGAGCGCGATTTGGAAGTTTCTTTTAACAAAACAAAAAAACAATCACTCAATACATTTATTGGCATTTTAAATATTGATAATTTTAAAATGATAAACAATACTTTTGGTTATTCTTTCGGAGATTCATTACTAAAAACTATCTCAGATCAAATAGGAAAAATCACAGAAATATCAGATAAATTATACCGCTTTGGTGGCGATGAATTCTCATTTTATGTTGATCATTTGTACAGTGATCAAGTTTATGAAGTCGCTAACAAAATAATGAAATTATTTGAAACCCCATTTGTAATCAATGAATATGAAATGACATGCACAGTAAGTTTAGGCATTGCATTTTGGAATGATACATCCAATGATGTTGCTTCCCTCATTAAGAAAGCCAGTTTATCCTTAGCCGATGCAAAAGCATCCGGAAAAAACAAATTTGTTGTTTATAATATCGGTTTACAGAAATTTGAAGAAGATACCTTTTTAATTGAAAACGAGTTAAGACGCGCGATAAAGGCCGACTGTGAGGAATTCAAACTTCATTTTCAGCCTATTGTAGAAGCCAAAACTGGAAAAATTATCTCAGTTGAAGCCTTGGCTAGATGGTATTCTTCTAAATTCGGATTAGTTAGTCCGGTCAAATTCATACCGATAGCTGAAACAACTGGTTTAATTATTCCTTTAGGAAGACATATTCTTGATTTAGCTTGTAAGGAAGCAAAACGTTGGATTGATAATGGATTTGACATTCATGTTTCTGTCAATTTTTCTGTTATTCAAATGCTACAATCAGATTTGATATCAATGATTATAAGAACATTACAAAAACACCGTCTTCCTCCGAAAAATCTTATGGTTGAAGTCACCGAATCTTTAGCAATCAACGATATCAATAAAGTAATTGATATTCTTACGCAAATTAAACAAATCGGCGTGAAAATCGCGATGGATGATTTCGGAACTGGTTATTCATCATTAAATCATCTGCGCAGGCTTCCACTAAATTATGTAAAATTTGATCGCAGTTTTATTTTCAATATTGAGTTTGATCCATATACTGTTTCATTCGTCGATGCAATATCTAAATTCTGTCATATGAAAGATATGCAAGTATGTTGTGAAGGCGTAGAAACATCGACTCAGAGGATTCTTTTACAAAGCGTAGGAGTAAATTATCTTCAGGGATATCTATTTGGTAAACCAGTTCCTGCAGATGAGTTTATGAGGATATTAAAACCGGAATTGTAGATGATTATTAGAAATAATCATGACAAATTGTGATAAATATCGTAATATTAATAAAGAAGATAGTTATCTTGATGAGATTGATAGTAGTATAATTTTTGGGTTAATCGATATAAATAGGAGCGATAATATGTTTAAGATTGAATCAAAAGCCTTCCTGCCTGCCGATGTTATCAAAAATGGAAATCAGTTCTTGATTGCTAATGGATATATGGGATATCGTGGCACTTTAGAAGAGTATACAAAGGACGAGATGGTTGGATTGAATTTAGCTGGTATTTATAATCAGCCCCCGCGTCAACTTGATCCTTGGCGTGAATCTGTCAATGTTTATAATCCTCTTTATACTTTTATTAAAATCAATGAACGCATTTTGCATCCAACTCATGTTCAGCCTTCTTCCCATATCCAAATATTGGATATGTATAAAGGAACTCATTATCGAAAAACAAGTTATCGTTTCGGTCGTACAGATGTCATGATACAGTCAGAGCGATTTACTTCACAAATTGACAAAGATATCATCTGCATGAAATATCAGTTTATGGCAACCGATGATATTGAAATGGAACTCTATACTGGAATTGACACATATGTTTTTGATCTTAATGGACCTCATTTAGAAAGATATCACTTCATGGATACTGAAGGAATATTTTCTGCAGATGCTAACACTACAGAAAATCGCATACCTATTGCAGTATCAGAGGGAATCATTCATGACATTGGGGTAGAAGCAAAAGCATTGTTATATAATAACCAACCAATGCATTGGGTTCATTTTCATGCCGTTCCAAATAAAGTCTATACTTTATATAAATTCGCTTCTGTACAACATTCCAAAACGAATTGTGTTGCTGAATCTATCGCATCAGTAAAACGAGCTATGGCAAAATCGTATGAAGTATTATATAAAGAAAATTGTGCTTTTTGGGAACAAAGGTGGAAAATATCAGACATTGAAATCAAAGGTGATGAAAACGCCCAACTCGCAATCCGAAACTGCATATATCATTTAATTAGCGTCAGACCTTATGCGGATCATCAGTCGATTCCTACTCGTGGTTTATCCGGTCAGGGATGTAAGGGCTCGGTCAACTGGGACACTGATATTTTCATGTTACCATTTTTCCTAAACACAGACATTGAATCTGCTAGAAGAATCATTATGTATCGTGCCTTAACCTTAGAAGGAGCGAAACGAAAAGCTGCTAAATATGGTTATACCGGAGCATTTTACGCTTGGGAAAGCCAAGACACCGGAGATGAAGCGTGTTCAGATTATAATATTACCGACGCCTTGACGAAGGCTCCGATTAGAACATACTTTAATCAGAAACAAATCCATATCAGCGCTGATGTTGTTTATGCTTTTAATCAATATATAGACACCACCGGGGATTTAACCGTCCTTGAAGAAGGTGGTTTAGAAACCGTTATTGAATGCGCACGATTTTATCAATCTTTCGTAACTTGGAAACCTGACCTTAAAATATTTGTGGTTAACGATGTTATCGGACCTGATGAATACCATGAAGGCGTCAATAATAATGCTTTTACAAATTATATGATTCGAAACACATTTACCATTATGTTTAAATTTATTAAAATGATGCGCGAGTATAATTCCGAATTTGTACGTAATTTGATTGCTCGGAAAGGTTATACCGAAGAAATAACCAAAATGCATGTAGTTGAACGCGAATTATTTCAACAAATACCTAATGATCAAGGTATTATTGAACAATTTGACGGTTATCACGAACTAGAAGACGTTTCATTAGATACCATGGTTGCTCGAATTGATAATCCCAGCGAATATTTAGGTGGAAAATTCGGTAAAGCTTCACCAACAAAAATCATTAAAAAGGCTGATGTTATAGCATTAATGGCACTGTTCCCTGATGAGTTCACCCGCCGCATAAAAGAAGCAAACTGGAATTATTATGAACCGAAGGCTGAAAAAGGATCTTCGCTTTCAGATGCTTTTCATGCGATTGTAGGTTCGGAAATAGGTAAATTAGATGAAGCATATGAGTATTTTATTCGCAGCGCGACTGTAGACATCACTGGAAAAGAAAAAAACTACAACGGTAGCATTTATGTTGGAGGTACCCATCCTGGAGCTAATGGCGGATCATATACTGCATTAGTTTATGGGTTTGCCGGATTAAAACGAGAAGGCTTATACTTAAAGGCCGAAACTCGTTTGCCAAAAACCTTTAACGAAATTAAATTTAAATGTATTCATCGTGGGAGAATTGCCCATGTGAGTGTTAAAAATAATGGAGCAAAAGTAACTTGGGAGAAAAAATGATTTTTTCCTTAATTGGCACATTCGCCATTCTCGACTGTTCACTTCCTATTTAAAAGCATAACTATCGACAGAATGTTACTTTAGTGGGTATAATTATCATTGTTTTCAATATACATTTTAATTTATTAAAACTCTTATTTGACAAAGTCATTGTTTTTTTATACAATTGTGCGAGGAGATGTTAACGTGAATACTGATAATCGGAAATTTCTAGGTTTTGTTTTAATTATTTTAGGGGTTATAGTTTTATTTAACCGTCTTCAGATATGGAATATTAATGTATTTTTTCCTGGATGGTGGACACTTCTATTGATAGTACCTGCTATCTATCTAATTTATAAAAATGGGGCAAACACAGGAAATCTAGTCTTGCTGTTAATCGGCGTATTTTTCTTGCTTGATGAAATTGGATATAATTTCCAAGGTTATTTACTTCCTGCTTTACTCGTAATATTAGGAATAGGGATTTTAATACGTAAAAAATGAGTTGTTTATTTTGTGATAAAATTAATAACCATAATAATTTTCTCTATGAAAATCAATCTGTGACAGCTTTTTTCGATGAATACCCAGTTTCAACCGGTCATGTATTAATTGTGACAAAACGGCATATAGAAACTTATTTTGAAGCGTCGCTTTCTGAAAAAAGAGACATTGATTTAGCAATCATGAAATTAAAAAGTCATCTTGATGATTTATATCATCCGGATGGTTACAATATCGGTATCAATAACGGAAGTGCCAGCGGTCAGACGATAATGCACTTACACGTTCATTTAATTCCTAGATATAAAGGAGATACCTCCAATCCACGTGGAGGAGTTCGTGGAGTTATTCCGAAGAAACAATCTTATTAATTTAATCAAATATTATATTATTGCTGTAATGATGTTTGACGATGACGTTAGACATCATTTTTTTGAGAGGTGAGAACATTGAATAATTTAGTAATCACAATAGATGAACGATTTAACCAGAAAACGATTGGTGATTTTCTGAATTTTTTCCATGTCTCAAAATCAAATGTTTATCTCTTGCAGCATCATCAGAGATTGAAGGTTAATAATATATATATTTCTTTTAACAATATTCTTTCTTTAGGCGATCAAATTACAATTGAATTAGATGATTTTGAACAGATTGATTTTCAGTCAGAAAACATCCCGCTCGACGTATTATATGAAGACGATGATATCTTGGTTGTAAATAAGCCTGCAGGAATAATTATTCATCCTGCACAGAAAGACGAAGTAGGAACATTAGTTAACCGAGTGGCTAACTATTATTCACAAAAAGGGTTAAATCGACAAATTCGTTATTTGCATCGGCTTGATACAGACACGACTGGTTGTATTTTGTTCGCAAAACATTTTTTGATTCATTCATATCTGGCAAACAACTGGGATCACGATACTGTTGAACGTGAATATTTAGCTTTGGTATTGGGACAGCCATTTAAGTCAGAGGATACTATCGCTTTTTCAATTGGCAAAGACAGACATAACAACAATCGATATCGGGTTAAGTATGATGGAGAAAAAGCAATTACACATTATGAAATCATTGATCAGTATCCGAATTACGCTTTAGTCCGTTTGATTCTAAAGACCGGAAAAACACATCAGATTAGGGTTCATATGGCTCATATCGGCCATCCTTTATTGGGTGATTTGTTGTACGGTGGTAATCAAAAATATATAAATAGAGTAGCTTTACATTCATCAAAAATTATTATCAAAAATCCTGTCACCGGTAATATTATCAGTGTTACTGCACCACTTCCTGATGATATCTTGCGACTTTTATAGAGAGGCCATTATCATGGAAATTAGAAATATTGCAATTATTGCTCATGTCGACCACGGCAAAACAACGTTGGTTGATACCTTACTTAAACAATCAGAAACTTTAAAAATACATCAAGAAATAAATGAAAGAGCTATGGATTCCAATGCAATTGAGCGTGAAAGAGGAATCACTATCTTAGCCAAAAATACAGCCATTAATTATAAGGGGGTTAGAATCAATATTCTTGACACTCCAGGTCATGCTGATTTTGGTGGCGAAGTTGAACGCATTATGAACATGGTTGATGCTGTTTTGCTCGTAGTCGACGCTTTTGAAGGAACCATGCCACAAACACGGTTTGTACTTAAAAAAGCACTAGAAGCGAAAGTAAAGCCATTAGTAGTAATCAATAAAGTTGACAGATTTGCCGCAAGACCTATCGAGGTAGTCGATGAGGTTTTAGAATTATTTATTG
The DNA here is from genome assembly GCA_937928185.1 of uncultured Caryophanales bacterium. GTDB lineage: Bacteria > Bacillota_I > Bacilli_A > Izemoplasmatales > Hujiaoplasmataceae > UBA5603. Next base: position 2,958 of record CALEZX010000014.1, on the reverse strand, counting down.
AACTTGGGGCTGACGATACGCAACTGGAGTTTCCGGTTATCTATGCATCAGGAATAAATGGTCAGTCTTCATTAACTCCTGTACTCAAACCATCTGACAATATGATTCCATTATTAGACAAAATACTGGAATTTGTACCTAAACCAAAAGTTGATATCGACGGTCCGCTACAATTCCAGCCTTCTTTACTAGACTATAACGATTATGTAGGCAGAATGGGAATTGGCAGAATCCAATCTGGAAAACTTCGTGTAAATGAGATTGTCTCCTGCATCAGGCTTGATGGAACTGTAAAAGATTTTAGAATTCAAAAATTATATGGTTTTTTAGGCTTAGACAAAATTGAAATCAACGAAGCTTTTGCAGGCGACATTGTCGCCATTTCAGGGCTTCCAGATATATACGTTGGGGAGACCGTCTGTTATCCGGGGAATTTAATCCCATTACCTTTAATTCATATTGGTGAACCCACTGTTCAAATGACTTTTGGTACAAACACCTCTCCATTTGCCGGTCTTGAAGGAAAATTCGTTACTTCTTCCAAAATTGACGAAAGATTATTTCGTGAAACTCAGCGAGATTTAGCTTTAAAAGTCGAACGTGCCGGACAGGGAGAACAATGGGTTGTATCTGGCCGCGGAGAACTTCATTTAGGTATACTGATTGAAAATATGCGCAGAGAAGGTTTTGAGTTTCAGGTTTCTCAAGCAAAAGTCATTATGAGAGAAATCAATGGCGTTATGTGTGAACCATTTGAAACGGTCCAGGTTGATTGCCCACTGGAAAGTGTGGGCGCTGCTATGGAACTTATTGGCAGCCGTCACGGAATCATCGAGTCAATGCATAATTATGAAAATCAATCCCGTTTGAATTACGTCATGCCTTCCCGAGGATTAATCGGGTTTATGACTGAATTTCTTACCGCTACCAAAGGGTATGGAATCATTAATCATACCTATTTAGAGTATCGTCCTGTTGAAAGCATGGATGTCGGAAGAAGAAAACTTGGAGTTTTGGTTGCGGTTGAAGAAGGAATGGCGACTGCATATTCTTTAGGAGCGATGGAAGATCGCGGTATAATGTTTATAGAACCCAGAACCAAAGTTTATGAAGGAATGGTTGTCGGTGAATGCAATCGTGAAAACGATCTTGCTGTAAATGTGGTTCGCGAAAAACAACAGACGAATACCCGTTCATCAGTTAAGGATTCAACAGTCGTTTTAAAACGTCCTAGAAAAATGACCCTTGAAATGTGTCTGGATTATATCAATGACGATGAATTAGTTGAAGTTACGCCCAAATCAATTCGGATTCGAAAACAAATACTTGAAACTGATCAAAGAAAGAAATTTGATAGCCGTAGATTAAAACAAAATGAATCTTGATGATATTATGATAATGAAATTTCTTTTAAAATAGTATATAATGAGACTATGTCTTAGTATTTAGGGGATGATTACATGAAAAGAAAAACGAAGATTGTATGTACAATTGGTCCTGCTATCGACTCAGAGATCATGTTAGAAAAAATGATTGATTCAGGCATGAATGTTGCGAGATTGAATTTTTCACATGGAACAGAAGAAGAACATCTCAACCGCATTAATATGATTAGAAGAATCGCATCCAAACTGAATCGGCATATAGGAATAATGTGCGATACTAAAGGTCCGGAAATCCGTACCGGAATGTTTCAGGATAATCAGGCTTACTTTAAAAAAGGCGATATCGTTGATATTGTCAAAGAAGATATCTTGGGAACACATGATCGTTTTCATATTTCCTGTCCGCAGTTATTTCAGGACATTTCTGTCGGAGATTATTTGTTAATTGATGATGGGAAAATGCGGCTTAATATCACAGAAGTTCAAGAAGGCGTTTTAAAAGCCTATGTTAAAAACAGCGGGGTGATTAAAAGCCGAAAAGGAGTTAACGTTCCTAATGTAAAACTTTCAATGCCTTTTATTTCCGAAAAAGACAGAAAAGATATCATTTTTGCAGCGGAGAACAATGTCGACATGTTTGCATTATCGTTTGTACGTCGTGCTAATGATGTTTTAGCAGTACGGGAGATTCTTCAATCAATTGGTAAGGAATCACTTGAAATAATTTCTAAAATTGAAAATCAGGAAGGTGTCGACAATCTTGACGAAATCCTGGCAGTATCAGATGGAATTATGGTAGCTCGTGGCGATTTAGGTGTTGAAGTATCTACTGAATTAGTTCCGATATATCAAAAAAAGATTATACAACGTGCGAATGAAGTCGGTAAACCAGTTATTACAGCTACTCATATGCTGGAATCAATGATGTCAAACCCCCGCCCTACTCGTGCTGAAGCAAGTGATGTGGCAAATGCTATTCTTGACGGAAGTGACGCCATCATGTTATCTGGAGAATCGGCAGCAGGTGAGTATCCTGTAGAAGCGGTTCAAACGATGGATACGATAGCAAAAGCTATCGAAGATATCATTCCTTATGAAGATCGTTTACAAAAATCCATTAAAACTTCTCATAAATCTATCAATGATGCTATCGGTATTGCAGTTGCTCAAACAGCTTTGACTCTCCCTGAAGCGAAAGTAATCATTGCCTTTACTGAAACCGGCGGTACTGCGAAAAGAATGTGCAAATTCCGGCCTTCTGTCCCCATCATTGCAGTTACTGATTCAATTCTGACCTGCCGAAAATTATCATATTATTGTGGAGTGTTCGCCACTTTGAGAAACGATATCAGTGATATGGCTTCGTTTGACAGAGTCGCAATAGAAGTTGCTCTTGATTTTGGTTTCCATCCTGGTGACTCTATAATTATTTCATCAGGCTTTGGACAGAAACACGGCAGCACCAACACTTTACGTGTGATTGAAATACCTCATGAATAAAAAAAGAAGGTTTTGTAGATTTCCTGCAAGACCTTCTATTTTTTTATTTTGATTCATCCCATTCTAAATTTAA
>CALEZX010000013.1 GCA_937928185.1 uncultured Caryophanales bacterium | reverse complement strand
TAACTAAAACTAATGTAAAACTCTCTCCCGATGGATCAATATACATTACTGGATTGTTTGCGCAATAAGCATACATATTAGTTGATAGAATGTCACCTTTTTGACCTAATAATCCATCACTACTAATAAATCTTCCAATTTCAGGATTATAATATCTTGATTGTAAATAATAGAGTCCCGTTTCTAAATCGTATCGATAACCACGATAAGTATATGCGTTTGCTTTATAAACGTTTTCTAATCCGGAATCAATGTTTTTTTGGATTATGTTTCCATAAGAATCATAGTCATATTTTACAACGACATTTCCATCTTGATTAACAATCGCTACGATATCACCTTGAATGTTGTTTATATAGAAATAATCGACTGAATCAAGATTAAAACTAACTAATGTTCCATCAATATCATAAGTATAATAGATATCTTGAGTTGCTTGAACTAAATTAATTACTGTGTATATTTCTTCATGAATAACGTTGCTACCTAATAAATCATATGTATTTTGTTTGTAATTTAAACCTTCAGTAATCGTTTTACTAGTGCGATAACCATTTGCATTATAAGTATAATTAATGACCGCATGGATAGTATTATACTCGTCATAAATCGTAATTGACTTCTACCACAGTTCAAAACATTTTAATCCCAGAACCATTTTTTGTCAATAAAACACAACACATCACATGGTTCATATTCATTTTTAATACGCAAATCTAGTCATCGACGCACTTCTCAAACGATAGTAACAAATTGGGTAATTCCCTAATACTTATTTTTAGGTTATCGATTATCTTGACGGTGGATCCATTCGTTTTAATTGTCAATATCTCTTTTCCAAAGGAGAGTCCAAACAATCGACTAAATGTAAATTCAGTAGTTTTATCAATAACAATTGACTTGCTAAAAAATAAATAATTTTTTACCAATTTCTTTTCTGAAATAATAAGTGGGGTTCCAAAAATCATAAAAAGATTATGGAGAAGTTCGATACCCAAAAGAGCGGCCACAACAACATCAAATATTATGAGAGTATTCCAAGATGCGTTAATTAATATGCCAAGCAATCCAGTGAAGATAGCCAAATGAGAAAATTGATATTCATACTTAATCTTTTTCATGTTCCACCTCAATCTTGAACTAAGCCTATCGGCCGATATGTTGAAGCTGAATAATAAATAGGTATTCCATCTTTAATATAATACTCCACCCAAAAAATTATTTTAATGTTTGGATTATTTATATTGTAGAATGTCATTGACTTCCACGAAGTATCAATTGAAACTACTGAAACCACAATAAGTCCTACACCAACAGCTGCTGTTCCAATACCAGCGATTTGAACCCATGATAAACCAAATATCACTGATGCACCACCTGAAGGGATGCATAAAACAGCCCCAAGAACAGTAACTGTCATCGGAATTACACTGTCTCTAATTTCATCATTGTATGTGTCTTCACTTTCAAAAATCCACACCGGGCTTGTAAGAGACCAGAGGAATAAGGCTAATGCTGTTTGTTCAGTAGAGGATCCAGACCCATCAGTCATAACTTCATTAAAAGTTTTTAATAAAAATCCGCTAGAATCAATGATTTTTTGGATTATCTTTCCAAACAAATCAATACAATGATTTTCGTAATCCAATGAAAATATCGCATAATTTTTTCGAATGCAATAGAAATTGTTAACTTGATAAATAATCTATTATAAATACGAACGAATAAGTATTTCTTTATTCTAACAATCTACTCTCATAATTAGAGAAACCACTTGATACTAGTATAATCCACTATAATAATTTTAATTATTTTTGATATAATCTATTATAAAGTTCTCTATAGAAATTAATGAGTTTGTATAAATGTCATAGATTACTATTTTTTTATCATTAGTACAAATAACCAATTTATTAAATGTATATTTTAAGTTAAGCCACGTTCCATGTTGAATAGTAGTATTTTCATTAATTTCAATTTTATGTGTAATAAAATAAAAATTTTTATGTAGAACGCCATCTTTAATAACTAACGGTATACCAAAAAACGGATGTAAATTATAGATTATCAATACAGAAATAATGATTCCAACAAGAATATCCACTGCAATAAATAAACCGCCAAAATACTTATAATAAATCAAAAGCGCAATTATTAATGAGTAGTTAGGCAGTATAAAAGAATTTGTAATTTTGATTTTTGTTTTCATAATAATCTAGTATAATCAAATCTCTTTTTTTAGTTGGTTTGATTATCCTTTCTTTAATATTTTTTTCAGTTTATTCCATTTTATAATTGGATCAAGCGCTATAGATTTGTTTCGTTTTAATAACATTAACTGTTAAAAAAGATACTTCCCAAAATTCGTATTTGACAATGTCAATTAGTATGTTAGCGCTTGATGCTTCATCACAAAAATATATATTTAAGAAAACTGTGACTCACCAGTGGTTAGTCTTTATGTAAACTTTCTATAAAATAGTCTTCTAATCTTGTTTTAGTCCATAAGGTCTGTATGATATGTACATTAATTCTTCAATAACTCCATCTTTGAAGTAGTAATTAGTCCAAAAAGTTACTGTAATTCCACTATGTATATTAACAAATGACTCTGAAGCCCAATTCGTATCAGTAGATAATCCAATCGCAAAATCAGTTATAGAAATCAGACCACTTCCGATGGAAGATAATACTCCAATAGATATACCCAAAATTTTATATCCGGAATAGACATATCCACCTACCCCTAATCCCAAAGCAAAAAGTAAAATCATCGTCCCTTGTCGATATCCATCATTATATGTGTCAAATCCCTGATAAATCCAATGTTCGCTATTTAAATAGTAATTATATAAGTCCTCAGTAGTGTGGTACCCAGAAACATAAATACTTCCACTTCCATCAGAGGAATATTCATTAATGGTTTTTAATAAAAATCCGCTAGGATCAATGTTCATCACTGGATTATTTACACAATAAGCATACATATTTGTAAATTGAATGTCACCAAATTCACCTAACAAGCCATCACTGCTGATGAATCTGCTCATTTCAGGACTATAATATCGACTATTAAGGTAATACATATTAG
>CALEZX010000012.1 GCA_937928185.1 uncultured Caryophanales bacterium | reverse complement strand
CCTAAAAAATGAAGATGTGAATCGATAAAAGCAGGACATTTATACATTGATTAGTCTCCTTTAATTTTATAGACGAATGCTTTTCCTTCTTTACGGGTATTTACGATGATATCTAACTGTTTATAGACCTGCACTAAACACTGATTATCGCTAATACTGAGTTTGGTATAATTTTTGAATGTTTTTAACGTCCATTCCGGCGGTAAATTTTCCGGTAACAGATCAACATAATCCTTTTTAGTTTTTAATTGATACAGTACTGGCGTTCCTTTCGGAAACTGATTAATTTTTTCTAGTTTGGAAGAATCGACTGAATTCATCCTGTATTCATCTACATCGGTTAAAAAGATAATTATCTCTATATTCGGATGATTTAAATATTTGGTAATCTGATAGAGTTCACGCATTATTTTAAGCGGCGAACCGATTCTTGGTGACTTTTTCGGTTTTTTAGAACCCGTGTATGCATCAACTTCGATAATCGTTTTTCTTCTAATGACAGGATAAACTATCGATATTTTATAATTTGGTAATAATTTTTCTAATTTCGATTTCATCGAACGAAACGATCCCGTCTGAATTTCAGTGATATGTCCGTTTTGATAAATATCGGCGATATAACTCCCGATTTTAAACTCATGACAGGCAGTATCGGGGCATAAATAGTATTTAATCATCTTGTGAAGCATTTTTTCGTTTTGAGTGCCGATACTTTCATAAGAATCGCGATCAAATGAATCAGCCTGGGGAAATGACCTTGTTAATTCTATTCTCATGATTTCACTCCTCACTGTCATCATTATATCATACGATAAAAAAAAGACACAGACGAATCTCGTCTGTGATCATTTATTTTGGCAGGGCTAGAAAGATTTGAACTTTCGGTGTCGGATTCAGAGTCCGATGCCTTAACCACTTGGCCATAGCCCAATGTCTTGTATGATTTTACCACTAAAAATCAGAATTTTCAAGACAAATTTTTCGATAATTAACAAGAATTTTCAATCATTAACTATTTTATATCGATAATACTAAATCATAGACCAGTTTTCCGAAATTAATACTGATTTTTTTCGCTGCCTCTAACACTTCTTCATGGGTTAACTTATTACTGGTTATCCCCGTCGCCATATTTGTCATGCACGCGATTCCGAGAACCTCAATGCCAGCGTGAGAGGCTACTAAACTTTCAGGTACCGTCGACATCCCGACGGCATCTGCGCCAAGAAGTCTGATCATTCTTATTTCTGCGGGAGTTTCATATGAAGGACCGCTCCACCATGCATAGATTCCTTCGTTGAGATGAATTTGATGTTTTTTCGCAAACTGGTAGGATTTTTCAATTAGACGTCTGGAATAAATATTTGAAGCATCCGGAAAACGGGGACCTAAATCTTCGTTGTTTGGACCGATTAAAGGATTATTTCCAACCAGATTCAGATGATCAGATATTAACATCATTTCACCGGCCTTGAATTTTTTGTTCACTGCGCCACATGCATTTGAAATAATCAGCGTTTTAATACCCAAAACTGCCATAACCTGGATTGGAAACGTTACGTCGTTTAAAGGATAGCCTTCATAATAATGAAAACGTCCTTTCATGACTAAAAGACTTTTCCCCTCAATTTTGCCAAAATAAAAAGCGCCCTGATGTCCAACGGTCGTCGGTCTGATGAAATGGGGAATATCTGAAAATGATATCATCGTCAGATTAGTCATTTTATCGGTCAGGCCGTCAAGCCCTGATCCTAAAATAACGGCGATAGTCGGTTTTAATGTCGTTATGCTCTGAATCTTGTTTAGAGCATCGGAAAGTTTTTGATTCATCGTCATTCTCCTCGAAATATGGTATTATTATTATATCATAATGATAAAATAATGATAAGAAATCCGGTGATATTTATGGCAATATCTGAACATCTTTTTGGTCCGGTCTATAATCAGGATTCTGAAATCCTGATTCTCGGCAGTTTTCCTTCCGTACTTTCACGCGAAAAGTCATTTTACTATCAGAATACACAGAACCGGTTTTGGAAAATTCTCGCTGAACTATATGATCCTGCTTTTATAAACTCATCTCCGGATGAATTAATACAGTTACTTCATCAATACCACATCGCCCTTTATGATGTCGTTTTACGGTGTGAGATTACCGGTTCTTCTGATCAGTCGATCAAAATCATCGAGTACGCACCCGTTGAAGAAATCATTCGTCAATCAAAGGTTTCTCATATCTATTTTAATGGACAGACAGCCT
>CALEZX010000011.1 GCA_937928185.1 uncultured Caryophanales bacterium | reverse complement strand
AAATAAAAAAAGTATCTCAAATTCTACTTTGAAATACTTTTTCAACAGTCTGAACCACCAATTATTGGTGGTTTTAAGTTCAATTATTGTTGAACGTCAACTTTAACAGGAGTTCCTTTGACAATTCTTAATTCGTTGTCGATATCAAAGAAATGACATTTGTTCATGTTAAAGGCAAGATTAATCTTATCGCCGATATGGATATCGCTTCTGGCGTTAACTTTCGCGATGATGTTTGTATTTCCGACGGAAATGTGGATATTGGTTTCAGCACCGAGCAGTTCGGATACGTCTACTAATAATGTAGCTGAAGAATCTTTATAAGTTTCTAAAGCGACGAGTTCATCATGAATGTCCTCAGGACGAATGCCTAACACGATTTGACGGTTGAGATAATCTTTTTCTTTTAACATTGCGAATTTTGGTTCCGGAACTTTTAATTTCAGATTTTCACAGTAGAATATGCCATCATCATGAACTTCGCCAGTCAGGAAGTTCATAGCTGGTGTGCCGATAAATCCGGCGACGAACATATTGTTAGGATTGTCATAAATTTCTTTCGGAGCGCCAATCTGTTGAACTTTTCCGTCTTTCATGACGACGATTCTTGAGGCCATGGTCATAGCTTCAATCTGGTCATGGGTAACGTAAATTGTTGTAGTATTTAAAGTTTCATGTAATTTAATTAATTCTGCTCTCATCTGTACACGGAGTTTAGCGTCTAAGTTAGAGAGTGGTTCGTCCATCAAGAATACTTTAGCGTCACGAACGATTGCACGGCCTAAAGCAACACGCTGTCTCTGTCCGCCTGATAATGCTTTTGGTTTACGATCGAGATAACCGGTTAAACCTAAAATGTCAGCGGCTTTTTTAACGCGGCGTTCAATTTCATCTTTTGGCATCTTTCTGAGTTTTAGTCCGAAAGCCATATTGTCATATACTGACATATGTGGATATAATGCGTAAGATTGGAAAACCATCGCGATATTTCTGTCTTTTGGTGCGACGTCATTGACCATAACGTCATCAATATATAATTCTCCAGCAGTGATTTCTTCGAGTCCGGCCACCATTCTTAATGTTGTGGATTTACCGCAGCCTGATGGTCCGACGAAGACGATAAATTCTCTTTCTTTGACTTCAAGGTTAAAATCAAAAACAGCCTGAACGCCATTGTCATAAATCTTGTCTAAATGCTTAAATGATAATGTTGCCATGAAATACCTCCTAATTTAATTTATTCGTGAATAGTATAACGATATTCAGTAAAAATGCCAATGGGCAAGTTGCACAAATCAGCCTCTGAAAAGCAGATAAATTGCCAAAGCTCCCTGAAATGATTTGATATCGATTTCAGTCTTCTCAATAAAATGATCTAATCGATAATTTAACGTATTACGGTGCATGAAAAGCCGTTTTGCGGCTTTTGATGCGTTTTGATTCTCTTTGATGAAACCTAAGACGGTATCAATCGATTCACTGCCGACAAGCTGAAGATAATAATTCTTCAAAGCGGCTTTTAACGATGTATACTTTAGAAAAACTATTTCAGATATGAACTGATCGATTACATATATTCCCTTATTCAGTTTTTCTAAATACGGCAAAATCATCTGAATCGGAAACGACTGAGAATTAGGCGTTATGAAAGCCGTGAAATCGTTATAGAGTTCCTGAATGGCTATTTCACGCATTTCATGGAGATTAATGTATTCATCTTCATCAATACTGAGTTGAATGATATTTTGATCTTTTGACATGACCGATATCGCCGGATATAATGATAAAAACGCGACCAAGGATTCTTCGTCGACGTTTTTTAAATAAATATAAATGATTCTTTTAGTCACAATTTCACCCCTCAAAAAAGGTTAAATTACGTAATCTCCTCGGTACGATAATAGCATGACCTGTTCAACGCCTTTTAATGTTTTAATAGCGTTAATCCGCTCTGAAATCTCTTTTTGACCTCGCACTTCAAAAGTGTACTCCGCTTTGGCTTCAATCAGCGTTTTGTTTCTGATTTGAAATTTTGTATAAACATTTTTAATGCTTTCAAAGAGTTCTTCTTCATTATATTCTCCTGACAGTTTAATAATCAGGATATAGGGGGTTGTAAAGAGTTCAAGCGACTGAACCAGCAAAATGCATAAACCGATGACGATTGAGCCGATTACCGCTAATAACCATGAATTCGCACCGACAGTAATTCCGATACCGATTGTCCAGAACATAAAGATGGTGTCGAGCGGATTTTTTATCGCAGTGCGGAAACGGACGATTGACAAAGCGCCAACCATACCAAGCGATAAAACGATATTTGAGGCAACAGCCATAATGACCATCGAGGTGACTAAAGCTGAAACCGGTAAAGTCATCGCAAAACTTTTGTTATAAACCGTCGTCTGATAACTTTTTTTATAAATGATTAAAACCCAGAGACTTAAGACAAACGATATTAACAAATTGAGGATGACTTCAGTCACCGATAATTCCATCGTCTGAAGTTGATCTAAAAAATCTGCGATTGCTAAAAAAGATAAGTTCATCATATCACTCATTTCTCTAATTGAACAGCACTAGCCAGCCCATATAGTATTTTGAAAAAGAACTTACCTGAAAATGATGTGAGAAAATGACTTTTCGAATCGCTTCAGGTAAAAATTCCGTGTATTTAACTTCTAAAATCATCAATCCCGGTTCATGAACTTTTCGGGAAAATTTAGGTTCATTGCCGAAGCGGTACGCAACGATATTTTTATCAAAAGTAACGCGTACATCTCCTTCAGGATATGTAAAAGCTTCTCTCGAATAATCGATGACGACTTCAGGATGAAGATTGTCAAGTTTCATTCTTGTGACGATATCGGCGATTAACGGTACGTCGAGATGCTGATATAACAAATCAAAATCCTGGTTAATCAGCGCATTGGATAGTTCCTGTGACAGCCAGATTGATTCTTTCCCGGTAAGGTTTCCTACCTTGGTTTTATACTCGAGACGAACGTCATCAGTACCGTAACTGCGCAGTCTGAACTTTTGGTGATATTCAATTCCATCGGCTTTTTCCCCAACCCTGGACTGATACAAATCATCAAAATAAACACTTGAGATTTCATAATCGTTGGTCAGTTTATCTGCATGTGAATCGAGCGTCATTAAAAGCGATAATTGATTGCGCAGTTTACGGTATTCATCATAATTAATTAAAAATTTCAGTTCAGTCCGCTTAATATCCAACATTTCACGTCCCTCGGTAATCGAACCTTGATAAAAGAATTATAACATATAAATAATAAAATGAAATTGATATTTTTTATTCGCCGGTAATTCCTGTTTTTTCGATTCCCTGAACAAATGATTTCTGACCGATGAAGTAAATCAGTAACAAAGGAATAACCGAAATAACCGTAGCAGCCATCTTATAAGACTCAACGAGCTGCATTCCTGAACTTTGGTCAGGTCGGGCTGGGTCCGCAGCTCTGGTGCCGAAGAGGGAGTCAAATTTGCCTAACTGATTGATAAATAATTCAACACCGTCGCCGACGAGCATGTTCGTCACATAAGTTTCATTCCAGTTCCAAACGAATGAGAACAGGAATACCACTACAATCGTCGAAAGCGATAGTTTAATGGTAATATGCCAGAAAAGCTGGAGCGGATTGGCACCATCAATTTTGCCTGCTTCATATAAATCATTGGGAATGAGTTTAAAGAAGTTGACGAAAATCATAATTAATATGGCACTGTTGACGCCTTGACCGAAGAAAGCCATGATTAACTGTGACTGGTAAGTGTTTAAGCCTTTTCCTGTTCCTGTCCAGCCTACTGATTGATAAAATGAAGTAAACATATTGTATTGGGTAATTAATAAAATCGGAACGGGAATGATAAATGACAATAACAGAATCGTATAGAGCAGTTTTTTGCCTCTGAATTCATATCTGGCAAATGCGAATCCGGTAATTGCGGAAACAACCGTCTGGAAGAACGCTAAAAGGAAGGAATATTTAACGGAATTGACTAACGATACTTCCCCTTTTAATACTCTCCAGGCGACTTCATAATTTGATAACGAAAATATTTTTGGCAACCAGACGACTTCAGGATTAACCAAATCTGAAGAAGTCATGAAAGACAGAGAAATCATTTTGAAAATCGGATAGAGGAAAACATAAGCGATGGTAATCAGAAAGACATAAACAACAATCTGGGAAATAACATGGGTGATTCTCGTTTTATGCGTACGGATATATTCTTTGGTCTTTGATTTCATCTGTTCGGTTTTACTAAATAACTTGCTGAATCTGGCAAGGAGCGTTTTCATTATGCCACCTCCTTGTTCTTCTGTTTAAGTCTTCTTTTGGCAATATTCTCCATATTCAAACGCTGAATTGAAGATAAAGTAACATGTTTGATTTTTTCTGGGCGTCCTAATAAGAAATAAGCTATGCCAACCAGTAAAAAGACGACAAGAGAATAAATAAAGGCGAATGTCGAAGCCAACCCGATACCGGCTGCCTCTGTATAAATCGAGTTCTGAATTGTGTAATAAACCGGATTCAGTGCATATGTTCCTAACTGAACAATGGTAAAGACCGCGGTAATAAATGCCGTTGGCTTAACGATAGGGACTTTGATTTTCCATAGAATCTGCCAGCCGTTGGCACCGTCGATTTTCGCCGCTTCATAAAGATTTACGTTAATTTTCTGAAGCGCATTGAGGAAAAGAATGACCGGAATACCCGTGAACCATAAAACCATCGTAAAGTTCGCAAAAAGACCTGATAGTGCTTCTGCCAAACCCGGGCTGTATGACATTATCATCTTAAAAATTACATTGCGGTTATAGTCAAGTAAGGATCCTGCGCCATTCCATCTTAAGATGCCGGTGACGGGTCCGCTCATGATGATAACCGGTAAAAAGTAAATGACTCTGAAGACGCTTTGTCCTTTAACGCCGGTATTCAGTAAAATCGCTAAAATAAACGCAACGATGATAATCGTCGGAACATAAGTCGCTTCCATGACAATAAAATCAATTAACTGCGGAAAAAAGTAGACATTTCTGAAGGCCATACCGAAATTACCGCCGGCTTTATTTAGATTATAATCATAAACCAGCGTATTGACTTCTGACGTAATCTGAAAAGCGGTGTTATAAATCGTCTGGAAGAAAGGATAAATGACAAAGAGAATAAAACCGATAAACCAGGGCAGGATAAACAGATAAGCTATTTTATTCTGATTCTCAATGGTTTTAGTTTTTGTGAGCTGTTCTAAAGTTTTATTTTTCGCCATTTTACTCACCCCCTAAGACGACATAATTTTCTGCAGGAACGACAGTCGTTCCAACGGTTTCAGGTGAATCGCCGTAGTTGATAAGAATAACAACGCCGTTTGAGTAAGTATTGCGGATAAGACCGGAAGCTAACACTTCTCGGTTTACCCATGAAGCACCTATAACTGATTTCAGCGCCCCGTTGACCTTAAAGTAAATGTCTTCAATCATCGTTTCATAAAGAGAATATTCAGTCGAATAGAAGATTGAGGAATTCGTATCGGTCAGGATATAAGAGGGTTCTTTGGTCAAAATGAACGAAGGATATAAATTGTAATCCACCATTTTTAAAATATCATGGGTCGTATAGAACGAGAAATTAGCATATATTGCATACATTTCCATGGTATTCTGCAATAAAATCTGGAGGAAAGGAACAGTATCGGTTTCGATGAGATGCTGCGTCGTATAGACGTCCATTAGTAAATATCTGTCTGTATACTTGAAAAGATATTCATTTGGTTTTGTCAGATTAAGTTTTGCTGAATCGGTATATTGTGCTAACGCCTGACGGTAAATCTCGATTGCCTGAGAACGGGAAGTCCCTTCGTTGGTGTAATCGGTAATCAGATTTGACGTCATGCCCGCAATGGTTAACGATTCCGCATCGAGACTTAAAAACGTTTTGGCCTGTTTATTCAGCCACTCTACGCTTTTTATCGGTCGTGCAAAATAAAATTCACGGATAAATTTATCATAAGTGTAAAGTCTTCCATACCAGCCGGCTGGGTGTTTGGTCGCATTCCGGTAAAGAGAAATCTGTTCTTCATTGATTGTGTAATAATCCTGATAGAACGATAAATCTATGCCTAACTCCTTCATCTGATCGATGGCTCTTCTATACTCGGCCTTCGATCCGATTGCACCAGAAAAAACAGCTTTGGAAGGATCTCCCAATGTTAGTCCGTTCTTTTGCCATCCTAACATACCCGAGGATATATTTTCTATGCCTTTCGATGAAACGTCAGTTAAAATATCGACGACGTCCTGTGCTTTCGTTGCGACCATCGTATTGTTTCCGACAATCGAACTTTCAGCGTCAGCCATTAAAAAATCCAGACGGATACCGATATTTTCCATCGCAGAAGATAACACTGATAATTCTTCCTGTTCAAGTAAATAATCTTTGTATTTCAGCGCCATTCCCACGTAATTTGCAGGATAACCGTCAGTCGATCCGTCGCCGGATAAGAAATTATAATTCATTACGATATCAAAATGGTTGATGCCATCCCATATTGAAGGAACGGGATCATCGCCATCGAGCGTAAAGAGTTTGTTATATGAAAAATTATAGTTGAAGTTAGCGTGGGTTGAATTGTACTTATAAATGTTTTCTTCCGGAATTGAGATGATGGACATGTATTCAGCGCCGCTTGAAGCATAAGCTACGAAAGCAGCCTGATTATTGCCATGTGCAATCCCATAAACCGGAACCGAAGCTGTCTTGAACGGGACATATCCGCCTGCGGTAGATGAATAGTTTTGGTAACTTTGGGAAGCATCATCACCGAAGACATATGCCCGGTAAGCTTTCAGTAAAACTGAATTGTCGCGGAATCGGATTAAAGCTCCGGGTCCGTCAGGAACGAAGGCATATCCGCCAATCATTTGACTCTGATACTGTTCAACTGTATAGTCCGGATTAGAAGTCTCTGTCCCGTCAACGGCTGTAAATTCATTGTATGCGCCACCGACGGCGCCCATGTAGTTGGCAATCCCGATATTTGACAAAAACGGTAATGCAGTACCGCTTAAATTCTCATTGAGAATCTCGATTTTAAAACCTTCGTCTGATAAATATAAATCAGCGATAATCTGAAGTTCCAAATTCTTATTAACGCCTAATTTCGACGCACTGACAGTAAAACGCCAGTGGGTTGAATCATTATTCACTTTTTGCAATTTAGAAACGACTGTATAAAGTGCTGTTTTCAGATAACTGGAATAAACGGTGTTCTGCGAGAAAATTGTATCGCTCTCTCCTTTAGAGTAATAGTTAAAATACAGAAGAGAATTAGCCTGTAACGGGCCGGTTGTCGTTCCGGTGATGGTATCGACTTTCATCTCACAAGCATCCTGGAATTCTCCAAAAGAGATTTCTGCGTCTTTATAATCTTTTAAAGCATTTTTACAGACAGTTGTCTGAGAAGTTTTCGTCACATTCGGGTCGACGTCAAGTCCTGTTCTCCAGGTATAACCGTTTCGTTTGTCATAAACGGCCAAGATGTCCCTTTGTTCCTGCCAGTAAAATTTATAGACAGCATTCTCATATAAAGCGGCATATCCGCCTTCGTCGAAATCGACGACGGGAATATCCTCTAAAGTATCAGGGTTAACGTCTGTATCACGTCCGGTTGAAACATATGCGGCATGAATAATGATAGGTGTCGCCGTCGCAATAACGATAGCGAACATGATAAGTAATTTTTTAACCGATAACATTGCGCCAGCCCTCCTTTATGATTTCTTCGAAGAAAACAAAGACTTGTCTGATGGTCATCTGAACAAATGAAACGACCAATAAGATAACCAGAATAAAAACGATTGTCAGTAAGATACTTTTAATGGTTTCTCCGAATGAATAGTTCTGGATTTCTGAAACGGAAATGAAAATCAAAATGACTGTCCAAGCAACCCCGATAACCATAATCGTGTTAAGCAGGAATAGTTCGTTAGTCGTTGCCACATAGCTGAATAACGTCGTAATAATCGATGATAAGATGAAGGGATAGAATGAATAGGCAACGCCTTTATAAATCTGGCCCATTGTTCCTTCGCCATCCTGAATCGACGTTACCAGATAACTGCAGAGGATGAATAAGCCGATAACAACGACAAATCCAAGAATAATTGAACCTAAATCCAAATCTTTCAGGTCGACGAACTGGAATATAAATCCTTTGCCGGCGACGAACAAAAGGTAGGAGAGAAAAGCAATGAAAAGAATGAGTGTCGCCCCTAAATAAGATCCTTTGGTTTTCTTTCGCAGATAATAGAAGGAATCATTGGGTTTGGTTGCGACATTTTTCATGTAAAACACATCATTGATGAGTCTGACATTTCTAACGGATTGTATGGAATTTCTCACGCCTGACAGATAATGATATTTTTTGTCAGTCGCCTTGATGGCAATCCAGGCAACCACTAAGATAAATACCGCTCCCATCATCCATAACAAATAATCCTGCAGCCAGATGTTTCTTAACTCCCAGAACGCTTCTGAATATAACGAACGGTTCCCAGCTATTTTAAAGTGATAAGCCGCTAATTCATATTCTTCTGTCTGCAGATAGTTTTTAGCAATTCCGTTATGGGCTAATATCGACAATTGGTTTAATTTGAGTACTTCTTTCCAAATTGCGATTGATTCATCATATTTCGTTTCATTGTAATCATTTATCGCCAGATAAATCATCGACGCATAATCGGTCGGAACAAACGACTGTAAATAACTATTGCCGGAATCCGCCGTCCAGATATGACCGTTTTGGTCAACCGCAATCGCTGCTAAGGTTTTAAAAATACCGGCGATTGAAAAATCGTAAGAGCCACCGAAGGTATAAATAAATTCGCCGTCGTTAGTATAGACATCAATCCATCCGCCCTGATCAGCGGTATAAATAATTCCAGAATCATCAGTGAAAAGATCAACCAATTTCGTATTTGACAGGTAAACATCAGCTAACATGTTTGTTCCCTGAGTATTATGCTTCTTTAGATTTTGGTTAATTTTCGTTGATGAGGATGAAGAATAAACAATACCTGAATCATCGATAAAAACCGAGGTGAAAACCGGCGGAGTAAAATTAAGACCTAAATCCGCTAATTGTCCATCGCTATAGATAAATTGCTGAAATTGTTCTTTCCAGGAAAGCTGAACTTTATTGGCTGAAAAGAATCCTAAAAAATCACCAGTGTTTGATAACTGAACGATTCCGTCCGAAGAACCTTTGGATACGATGTACATGATTCCAGCTTTATCAACAGCGATTTTTTCCGGTTGAAATAGCAATTGTTCATACATAATCGAATTAGGTTTACCAAACGATTCGACTAAATTACCCAGTTTATCAAATCTGAATACTTTTCCGGCTGTCGGATCTGCGACGTATATATCGCCTTCATCGACATAAGCTGAGGTGTTTTTTACAGCGAACAATCCTGTTGGGTTTAATAACTCGGTATGAGTTATCGACCAGGAAGTTTTCGTCGCTGAATCATAAACGACAACGCGTTTATTTCCTGAATCGGCAATCAAAAGTTTTCCTTCATAATTAATTGCAAGATCTTTCGGTCCATTAAGGCCTAAGAAAGTAATCGTCTGGCCTGGAAGATATGCATCCTGGGTTCTGACATATTCATAGTCATCGTCCAACGCATAAGTATAAGTCGTCGATGAAGAAGCCTGTGCTTTTGGCAAAATCGTGGCAACTGATAAGCCAAAAATGAGAGATATTAAAAGTAGTAAAGTTAATTTTTTCAAAATTCTCATACAGTCACCTCCTACTTAATCCCTGAATGGCTCATCGTATCCATCACGTTGCCCTGCATGACGATAAAGATGATGAGATTAGGAACAAACATGACTAATCCTGCCGCAGCAGCGATTCCCACGCCGGCAGGGCCTGCGCTCGCAGCCGTTAAGGTATTCATGTAAAATGCAAAAGTCTTTTTAGTTTCATCAATGACATAGATATTTGATGATTCAGTTGAATTCCAGATAAACTGGAAAGAAAGAATTGCGACAGTCGCTAAAGCCGGTTTGACTAAAGGTCCGATAATTTTTGTGACGATATGCCAGTCGTTAGCGCCGTCGATTTTTGCGGCTTCAATGAGTTCATCGGGAACCTGATCGATAAACTGCTTAACTAAGAATAATCCAACCGGCATCGCAAGGTAAGGAATAATGTGGGCGGCAAACGAATTGGTTAATCCTAATGTTGTAACAACCAAATATCTTGGGATAGCAACCGCCGTCGCCACAAACATTAACGCTACTTGGTTAATTGAAAACAGCGTTTTTTTCGCTTTAAATCTTTTTTTAGATAAAGCGTAGCCGGTCGCTAATGTAATCAGTATTGTCAAGACAATTGTGAGAATCGTAATAATGATGGAGTTAAAGAAATATCTCGTCATCGGAACGCCGGTGCCCGAAGCAGTTCTGAATAAACGGGCAAAGTTATCTAACGTCGGATTAGAAACGAAAAAACGGGGTGGGAATAAGAATAATTCCGATAAAGGTTTAAACGCCTGGCTGATAACGTAGATAACCGGCAGTAACATGAAAAGACCGATTGGCACTAAAATAAAATAAAATTTAAGCTGGGATTTATGAAAGGATTTGGGATTAATCTGTGTCCCTAAAAAGCTCGCCATATTATCACCGATCCTTTTCTTCGAATAAACGGTAAGCGACTCTTGAGAACAGTAAAATCAAAAGTAATAATAATACTGAGAGCGCAGCCGCATATCCCATTTCATAACGGATAAAACCGTAATCGTCAATATGGTTAACGATAAGCTGTCCGGCATACTGAGGCGTTGGGTTCGATCCCGATAAAGCAACGCCGATGCCACCGGCGTTGAATGCACCGACGATTGCCATAACGGCGCCGAATAACATTTGAGGTTTCATTGAAGGTATTGTAATATAAAAAATTTCCTGAAGACGGTTTTTAATACCGTCAATATAAGCTGCTTCATACATCTCACGGTTGACGTTCAAAATACCTGCTAGCATCGAAAGGAAGCCGATGCCCATCGAACTCCATAAGGTGACGAAGATCATGATGCTCATTAAATAATCTCCTGATTGCAGAAAATCAATCGGTGTATTGACTAAACCAAGATTGAGAAGAACAGCGTTGATATAACCGGATTTATCTCCGGAAAACAACGTTCTGAAAATAACGCCGGTCAGGACTCCGCCAAGCATTGAAGGTGTATATAATGCCAAAGCTAAAAACTTTCTTGGCGTAGCCTGAATCTGTGATAACATCCAGGCCATCAGGAAAGAAAGAGCGTACCCGCCGGGTCCAGTGATAATGGCATATTTTAATGTATTTGGTAAAACGTAACGTAAAAAGATTTCATCCTGGGTCAAAATCATAATGTAATTATAGAATCCGCCCATTTTTGCAAATACTGGCATCTCGATGACATTAAAATAGGTCAAGGATAATCCCATCGCAACTAAAACAGGGATGACGATAAATAACGAGAATAAAATGACGTAAGGTGCTAATAACAGTACGGTTGAAAGTTTATCTTTATCAACTTTTTCCCAAGCTGGTTTGATTTTGGTTTGAAAGAATTTTTTAAGTTTTCCTTCTTTCTTTTCCAGTTGATTTTCAACGACCATTATAAATCACCTCCTGCATTATCGATTTGTACTTTAATCCAAGCGATATCCCTGACGGTATAAGGAACTAAAACATTTCCTTTTTCGTCAAGGTAACCGAATTCAATCATTTTTTTCGTGATTTCGCGATTGATTTTCAAAACCTGGTCATCAATCGCAACACGGATAGGCGTTCCATCGAACGTTACCGTATTCCAGATATCTGAGAGACCGCGTTCAAGCAGATACTGTCCTGGAGTTCTGGGAATATCAGCTAACCATTTAACCTGTTCAATGATAACGGCTTTATCCGTTGCATCGATCGGCGAGTTTTTAACGGCTTCGATATTTCCGGAAAGCCAGACGAATTCAGGACCATAGGTCGATTGGAGGGCGAAGGCGAATTCAGACTGGGTTTCAGCGCTCATCCACCATTTCAGAAATTCCCATGACTGTTCTTTTTTGACTTCATCATCGGATTTGAACATGACGGCGCCAGAGCCGTTGGCGATATACCAACGCTGAACTTCGCCTTCGCTATTTTCGACGCCAGGATAAGGAGCTAAAGCCCATTGTCCAGTTAATTCAGGAGCAGCATTTTTCAAAGTCAGATATGTCCCGAAATCGATAATACCGATCGGTAAAGTATTATATCTGAACGAATTATAAAAACTTGCTACATAAGACGGTAAACTATATGTCGTATATAAATCAGAAAGTAATTTTAAGCCTTTATATGAATTCTCAGAGTTAATCGAAGTCGATAAACCGTTGGATGAATAAATAGAACCATCGTACTGGTATATCAGCGCTGAAGTCTGATAGAACCATTTTAATGAAGTGCCGCCGCTGGTCGGATAATAAAAGTTCATGCCATAACGCTGGAGGGTCGGCAGAATATCTATTACATCGTCCCAAGTATCGGGAATGGTAAGATTTAATGCTTTCATAGTATCAATACGGTAGACTAAAGCATGAAATTCCAGTGTTTCCGGCAAGGCGTATACACCGTCGTCTAAAACATAAGGTACAAACGCTCCCGGAGCGAAATCTCCGGCTACCTGCCAGAAATCATCAAATTCAGTTAAATCCTGTAAAGCTCCCCTGATGGCCAGATCAAAAGGCATGTAAGAAGCTAGCCCTAAAGCGATATCAGGGGTTTTTCCTGCGGCGTTCGCTAAAATTAGTTTATTAGCATCCGGCATAATGGAAATTTTAACTTTAATATCGGTGTTGGCAAAAGCCTGGTCAGCCATTTTCTGCATTAAGTCAACGTATATCAGTGAGCGGTTAACCCAGATGTTAATTGCTTCAGGGTCGTCTTCGGTGATATATTTCTTTTTAGTGAATGAAGCAAAAAACGTCCTGATGCTATTCCCTGCTTTTCTAAAAACATTTGCGTTAGGATTATCAAGTTTCTGATCGTTAAATACGGTAAAACTGTCTAAATATAACGGCTGATTCGAAACAGAAGTTAATGAATCGCCCAGCATTTGGGTGACTGATCCCACTCCGCTATATAGAGTTGACAAGTAAAGAGGGATTTTATTTGGTTCCTTGCGAATCTTGTCTAGTAAATTTACAGCGGTTTTGAGATAAGATAATGTCGCGGATAAATCTTGTTTATCCGAATATTCAGAAAGCGTAACGACATTGTGACGGATAATTGTATCATAAGCCCATAAATAACTTTCGGTTTCAGGAATATACTGAGTAAAGTTCCACTGGCGGTCAATGTCGATATTTACGCCGGTAATTTTCAAAATATTCAGCGCATAAGCGTTGATGTGGTCAACCAGTAATTGGATATCTCTTAATTCTGTTTTCAGAGGATCGGTGACCGCTCTGAAAGTAATGGTATGCGTTCCGGCGGTTAAATATAAATCATAATAGCCGGAATCATCTCCTAATATTTCATTTTTCCAAGTCGCGCTGCCGGTTTCTTTAAATTCATAACGCGATAACTCTTCAAAAGGGATTTCTCCGTCAATTGCGATAGAACGAAATACCGAAAATTCGTTTTTATCGTTGAGATAATGCATCGATAAATGATAATTGCCTGTTTCTTCTACTGTGAAGGTATAGGTTACTTCCTGACCGGAACGATACCAGGCTGCGCCGTTGATAACGTTTAATTTTTTATCGATGGCATCGAAAGGAGAAACTGAAGGGGACTGAAAAGCATATAAACGAACATAAGAACTGTTTTTTTCCGTATAGGAGGTTGCATCAACTGTTTTGATGTCTTCGGGTTTATCTGCATCTGAATGAAGTTGCTGGTAAGTCTGGTAACTTTGCCTTACCGCCGGGGCTTTGACTGTTAAATCGCCAAATAAAACATCACCATTCATGATGTTTACAATTTCGATGGTATTATTTCCGGCTTGTAAATTGAAAAGTAAGGGATCAGTCGTCGAGTAAGTATTGTTATAAAGCGAGAGTTTGCGCCACTCGACAACACGTTTTTGGCTCGGCAGTGATTCGTCGCCATAAGTATCCAAAACGAATTCTTTGGAATCGTCTGTCCAGACGAGCGGAACATCAACAGTTTTTGCATCATCAAATTGATATTCACCATTAATTTTGACACCAATCGTTAAATTATTGAGGACATTAGCTTTGACGAAATAGTCGATATCAAGATAATAGAGACCTGCCTGAGTTACCGAAACTTGATATATCGCAGTCCCTTCAGACTTTAAATCAACGGCTTTAGAACCCTGATAATCAAAATCATCCGTTGTGGTTAAAGACGTTAAAGATGCCTGTTTATCAGTCAGGCCATACTTCACCTGATGATCGTCGAGAAAACTAACGTAAGAATATCTGGTAATATACTCTGATGAACCTTTGATAATTGCTAAAGCTTCAGCGTACATCTCATCAGTGACTTCTTCCTGCCAGTCATAATAGTCTGAACTGGCAAAGGGGTTGTTAAAAAAGAATAAAGTCAAAACCCCTAAAATAAAGACAATGATGAGCGGTTTAATCAGTCTTTTCAGTTTCATAAAAATCCTCCGTGTCTCAAGAAAGCGTTTTTTTTGAATATGTAAACCGTATCACACGTGTTTATTATATCATAACTCATAGAGTTATGCCAATAATTATATATAAGAAAAGGTGTGCGTTTTTGCACACCTTAACAAGTATTTATTCGAAATCTGAATCTTGATATCCGTAGTAAGTTTTCAGGCCGTTTCTCAAACGGTTGAATGCAGCGACATATCGTTCATTAGTAAGCGTATTCCATGTCGGCAGTAACGACAAGATAGAACTTTCAAAGTCGGCATCGAATTTTGCTTTACCGCCATTAATATCGGCATTCCAGTAATTCTGCCATTCGTATTGAATGTCCTGACGAGTTCCTTCGGCTGAATAATACCATGGGAATGCTTTGTCAGAAACGTCCCAGAATTCTCCAGCTTGGTAAATTCTCAAAACTTCCTGGAAACCAGGCATTAAATACTCTCCGTCATCATTGGTTTCACCAAAACGTTGATGTTTGGTTGGAGTATACCAGTGTTCCATTTGTGCGTCAAACATTTCACCCTGAACGATTGGCATGGAATCATTAAGAGCTGATGAATAACCTTTTGAAGTAGCATCATAGAAAGTCTGAGCTGCTCTGGCTGCGAAAGAACGTGAGTCGGCACACCAGAAAATTGCGAAGGTATAAGCTACCTGAATCATTAATTCCTCTTCAGGAGAACAAGATAAATCATTATCTTGGATACAGTAGTTATAAACAGCCATCGGGTCTAAAACCAAACCGATTGTTGCATCTTGGTATTCTGTTGCAGGACGAGGATAAATATCCCAATCGTCGATATTACATACAGCCCACCAGTCAGGATTAGTTTCTGCGCAGTCGCCCATCATCCATGGCTGAGCTTCTAAAGTTAATAATCGTCCCTGACGGAACAAATGATAATCCCAGTTTTTAACAGCGTCATAAAGAGTATGAACTGGACCGGTAGCAGCATTATCGCCAAGTTCTAACGATTCTTTATCGTAATTTCCCCAGAAAGAACCATCAACCCATTCATGGATATATCCAATCATGCTTCTAACTTCAGAAGAGTTAATATTCAGAATTGATGTTCCGCTAGTGTAATTAAGCATTTGTTGGCGAATCGTCGTAGTTCCGGTGTTGATGAAGGCAAGAGGAGTATCCATTGCGCCATAATACTGATTTTCAGGATCATTGCTGTAGTTAGATGTAAAATCGGTGTACTCATCAATATCCCAGTCGTAGTTTGGCACTTCAATACCATTAGCGTCTGCTAAAGATTTATTGACATACACGCCCCAAGGTAAGATGTATTGTGGTAATCCAGCCTGGAAACCATAATAATTCATCATCGCCATAATCGATGGGTTTAATTGTTTGTAAAGAGGATCGTCTTCGAAACGGGAAATATCCGCTACGATACCACGAGCTACGTCGCCTGATAAGTCAACTGAAGCCCATAAAGCAGGGAATCTTCCAGTGTCATCACGGTAAGTTTCTAATACCTGGTTCCAAAGTGCACCTGGATCACCAGATTTGAAATAGCCATTGATTTTGACGTTTGGATAAATTTCGTTAAACGCTTTTGAAACAGCATAAGCAGCAGCGTTATTTTGAGCCAAGAGATCGTCTGGTGTATAATTCTTATGTCCCATATCCTCAAGATAAGAACCATCGCCGCTCCATAAAACGATATCAATCTCAGCAACAACATTTTTGTCTAATCCGGTATCTGATTGTACGTTAGCCAAGTCAACTGTCGTAGTCGGAGCAGTTGAAGCCTTTTTTGTTGTCGTTGTCGTTGTTTTTTCACCGCAGCCAATTAAAGCTACCATTAAAATCATTGCCATCATTAATGACAAGAGTTTTTTCATTTTATTCCTCCTATATATTTTTGAAGATATCGAAATTATTTTATCATATAGATAAAGCGTTTTCAATACTTTTTATGTAATTGGTTACATATTTTTTAAAAATCTTTAAATCTATTAATCAATTGTTCCTTAATATATTAAGAAATGAAGTGATATTCGCTTCTGATTCTTTGTTTTCTTTCATGATTCTTCTGATAATTCTTTCCATCGGTTCTTCGTATTCATAAAAGTTAATTTTACGATTTTTCTCAATAAATGATTTTATTTTTTCATAATCTCTTGGACTGGAAATCCAAGCTCTTGCCGGTTCATCAAGTAATTTCGGAAGCGAAGTGACATCATCGCTAATGACATCGATTACTGTTTCAAAGATGATATTATGGCTTGAACAGCCAATCTGAACCGAATATTTACCAGAATGAACTAAAAATCGCTTAAATTCAGGATAATAACCGGAAAAATCATCAAAACTAAGAATAAGTTCAAATTTTTCAGTCGCATCTGGTTTAATCATTTTTTTAGCAAATGATTTTAACATTTTATCAGGCGTGCCGTTTCTAGAGTCCAGCGGTTTGATGTAAAGCTGTAATGACTCTGAACCGCTCATTGATCCTGTGTTTTTAACATCTGCAGTAATAGTGAGAGTATCTGTCAGTCCGATTGAGTTCGAACTGACGCCGAAGTTACTGTAACTGAATGTCGTGTAACTAAGACCAAATCCGAAGGGGAAAGAAACAGGAATTTGATGAGTATCATGATAACGATATCCCGTCATTAAACCTTCGGTGTAATCGGTTTTATGATTTTTCCCTGGGAAGAGCGAAAACGTCGGTGTGTTCTCAATTTGGATTGGGAAAGTCTCAGAGAGTTTACCTGACGGATTTACTAATCCATACAATATATCAGCAATCGCTTTCCCTGAAGCAGAGCCTAAAAACCAAGACTGAATAAATGCCCGGATATCTTGAATAAAGTCTTTCACTTCAACGGCTGATCCAGAACTGTTGATAACGATAATCTGGTCGTTAAGTCTAATAACTTCTCGAATTAAACTGAGCTGTTCTTCCGGTAATTTCATTGACTGACGGTCGGCGCCTTCATGTTCAATTTCTACCGTCGTTCCGGTAAAAATAACAACTTTGTCAGCCTTAACGACTGCGTCTTTACTTTCGTCACTTAACTGATAGTCATGATAGTATTTCACTGAAGAGTGGCGATTTATTTCCTCTATCGGAATCTCAGTTTTATATGATAACAGTTCAGAGCTGCCTCCGCCATGGGTTCTCGGTTCTAAGGCGTATTTACCCAATATGACAACTGAGTCGGCTTTTTTCAGAGGAAGAATGCCGTTTTCGTTTTTAAGTAACACAATGCCTTCTTCCGCTACTTTGATTGCGATTTTATGATTTTCTTCAAAATCCGTTTTTTTACCGCGGTTTTCATTGTTTAATAACCATTCATAACTTTTCAGGATTCTTTCAACGCTTTTGTCAATAACATCTGAGGGATATAATCCGTTTTTGACATCTTCAATAAATGAACTGACCCATTCCGACTGCGGCATTTCAACATCAAGTCCGGCAAGAACCGATGCTCTCCTGTGCTGAACGCCATCCCAGTCGGAAATGACAATTCCTTCAAAACCCCATTCGTGACGTAATAATTTTGTCAGTAAGTCATGATTTTCACAGGCATAAACTCCATTGATTTTATTATAAGCAGCCATGATTGTTAAAGGCTTGGCCTTTTTAACAATCTGCTCGAAAGGATACGCATATAATTCTCTGAAAGTCCGTTCATCGACATTTGATGAGATGTACCTTCTTAATGTTTCCTGCTCATTTAATGCGAAATGCTTAACTGAAGTTCCAACACCCTGAGACTGAACACCGTTAACGAATGCAATTCCCATTTTAGCGCTTAAAACAGGGTCTTCAGAATAATATTCAAAATTACGTCCTCCTAAAGGACTTCTCTTGCCATTGACGCCAGGTCCTAAGATAATATCGACCGAATAATGGTTACATTCCTTGCCAATCGTCTTCCCTACTTCTTCGATTAATGATTCATTCCAGGTTGAGGACATGCATGCCGCACAAGGAAAAGCCGTTGCTTTTGCTTTTTGAACGGGATACCCGTCCGCTTCACCGAAATCATCATAAGCCCTTAAACCGTGAGGACCATCTGAACAAATGAAATCACGAATGCCAAAACGCTTCAAACCATTCAGAAACCATAAGCGTTTACCAGATAATAACGACGCTTTTTCTTCAAGCGTCATGGCTTTCATGATTGTTTTAATATCCACATTAATCCTCCTTATAGGTTAATCCGTATCCGAATGGAAACTGGATAAGATTGGCATCAACGCTTAATGAATTACTGTTAAGCCCTAATGCACTGGCATATTTCGGCCAGGTAACCGGTAATTTTCCGGAAAAATTATAATCGCCGTATAAAACATCAGCGATACCCAAACCAGCTTCCGATCCAGGTAACCAGCAAGCGACAAAAGCATCAAAGTAAGGTAAAGCCTGGTTAATTAACATCGGTCGTCCCGATAATAAAAGACCGATTACGGTTTTTCCTAAACTTTTCGCAATCATTGCCTGGTCGAGTGCATCCTGATTTCCACTATCGGCTGTACTTCCTGTTAAGGTCGGATTTAGATTATCGCCATTGTATTCAGCGTAAGGTCGTTCAGATAAAACAATGATGACCGTATCGGCTTCATCGGGATCAGTATAGACGGTTCCGCCATTACTATTCGCTACTTGCCTAATTCCTCCGATAATCGTTGTTCCCCGGGTTAACCTCTGATCGTCATCACCTTGCCAACTAATCGTCCAGCCACCTGTCTGTAATCCAATATTATTAGATCCGTTGCCATATACGGCAATAGACTGATTTTTTTGTAAAGGTAAAGCGTTATTCTCGTTCTTCAGAAGAACTAAAGATTTTCTGACCGCTTCTCTGGCAACTGCTTTGTTTTCTGCAGTCGCAAATCCGTCGTCATAACTGACGCGGTAATACTGATGGGTTTCTTCATTATAAAATTCGTCGCTGAATAATCCCATTTTGTATTTAATAGTCAATATTCTTCTGACAGCATCTTTAATCCGTTCAATCGATATGTCTCCGTTATTAACCGCTAATTTTAAATTAGCGATGGTGTCTCTCCATGTGTAGGGTTCCATTAACATATCGATTCCTGCATTGACTGCGGTGACTATTTGAGTGTAATAATCTCCCGGGAGTTGTTTTACCGCGTCATAATCCGAGATGATAAAACCATCAAATTCCAGTTCCTCTTTCAATACTTCAGTAATCCAGTAATGATTACTGTGCATTTTAGTGCCGAAAATCGAACTGTATGAAATCATGATTGTATGAATTCCTGAGTTAATTGCCTCAATATACGGAGGAAGATATTTTGCACGAATGTCTTCTTCAGTGATTAAAGCGTTTCCCTGATCGTCGCCGTCAACTGTTGCGCCGTCGCCGATAAAGTGTTTGGCCGAACCGCCGACGCAGTAAGACTGAAGTCCGTTAATATAAGAACTAGATAGTGAAGAAACAATATCGGTATTTTCTGAATAACTTTCATAGGTTCTTCCCCAGCCGATATTCTGCACAACCGCTACCGTAGGAGCAAATGAATAACTGATTCCCGTTACACGGATTTCGCGCGCGGTAATTAATCCTATTTTTGTCATCAGTTCCGGATCGTTTGCGGCTCCTAAACCGATATTATGAGGAAACATCGTCGCATTCAGGACGTTATTATGGCCATGAACGGCGTCAACGCCGTATATTACAGGTATACCCGATGAAGAAGTCATCATGGCGTCCTGATAATTTTTGACCATGAGATACCAGTCATAAGGGGTGTTAGATGCGGGAGCTGAACCCCCTCCTGAAAGGATTGAACCGATATTATAACTGGCCGCTTCAGAAGCGTTAAGGCCGTTTCTTTCTGCCTGAACCATCTGACCGATTAATTCATCTATGGTCAGACCGGATAATAGATTTTCGATAAACTCAGTGTTGACTTCTAAATCGTCACAATAAGAACCTTCATAGTTGACGACGGAAGTATCCGTTTTAAACGTTCTTTGCGTGGTCGTGGTCGTTGTTACTGATGGTTCTGTCGTTATCATTGACGTCGTGGTAGTTTCATTTTGGCAGGCAATCATGATTACGCTTATAAAGACCATCGTTGCCAGGATAAGAATTTTTTTCATTAGTAACTCCTCTAAGGTATTTGCCAATACAGACTTGTCAAACTGCTGGCTGGCACTTTAACAACAAAATACTGACCCATCCAATTAATTGTAATATTTCGTTCTGCGCCATCATTGAAGATAACCAGCGTTATTTTTCCAAGATTATCTTTGTATGCAGTGACGAGCACAGATTTATTATTTGTTTTTGCTTCAATGCGTTTAGCCCCTATTTCAACATATTTTGAAAAATGAGCAGTTACATATCCGTCAGCTTCGAGAAGATATCCTGATGTTCCGTTTTCAGGAACCGTTACAAGACCCGTACAGTTTGAACATCCGCCCAAATGGGTATTTCCATTTGGATCCATGACTAAGTTCCAGTAGGTCGTTCCTCTGGCATAACGGTTATAAGCTTCTGTATACATCCTTCTGATCGACCATTCAATATTGCTTTCTAAATCTTTATACTGGGTCACCGCTGTACATTCGGTCATGAATACTTCCAGTTGCGGAGCATTAGTTCGTAAATAATCCAGATAATCATACATATCCTGATCATCACCCGTATAACAGTGTACGCCGACTGCGTCGATATACTCTGCTGCTAAATCGTTCGCCATGACCTGAGTGGGGAACTCAATTAGATTTCCGTTGTTATCGACGGGATTATGATCCCAGATCATGATTTTCGTTGATAATCCGGCAGCCTCTAACATCGGACCGAGATTTTCACCGACGAATTTTTTTGTATTATAGACCGTCCAGGTCATTCCAGGATAGTTTGTCGATGCATAGTATGGTTCATTCTGGACTGATAAATACGTAACATTGATTCCTTCAGCCTGATAAGCCTGAATGAATTTAATCAGATAATTTGCATATTGTTCAAAATAGATTGTTTTCAAACTGCCCTGATAAAGACTACCAGATGTTTTCATCCATGCAGGAGCGCTCCAAGGAGCGGCCATGAAGACAATATTGGGATTGATGGCCAAAGCATCTTTTAACACATCGATAATCACCTGATCTTTTGCGATTGAAAATTGAGTTAAATCGGGATCGGGAAGATTATCTATCGTATCATTATAAGAATAATGACCTATTTCTGCAGTAACAAAATCGCTGGCGCCAACACATAAACGAATAAGTTGGACGTTCATTCCTTCTTCGCCAAAGATGTATTCGATAATCTCATCGCGGTCAACGGAATTATTGATTAACCAGGCCGATGAATAAGTAAGAGCTGCACCAGTCCCACCGAACTCCTGATATGAAACGAGATCATCGACGGTGATAGTCGTTGTCGATTGTGAACCGGTGTTCCATGGTAAAATATTGGCCTTTATGTTAGAAAAAGCCAAAGAATCGTTAGATGAAAACGCATTGACTTCGAGTTGTGAAAAATCAATGGTTGTCGTCATCGTTTCAGTTGTTGGATTGGTCGTGATTGTTAATGTCGTCGTCTGATCTGTGCAGGCAAACATTATCACCGAGTTTAGAAAAATAATAACTAATAATGCTATTCGTTTCATGGTTTGAGAATTCCTCGTTCGATAAGACCTCTAAAATTCCATCCGCTCTGATAATCGTTGATTTTATATGACCAAAATACCCAACCGGTTATCTGATTATAAGCATCAAGTTGAGCATTGGCAAAGGCTTTTTCAAAAGCTTCCCTGCCTTCAGGGTAATCGTATTGACGCGCTCCTAAACTCCATTCACCGACCATGACGGGAATAACCTCTTCCATCGATTTAAGGCTTTTTAGAAGTGTCTGTGGGTAAGCTATAAATTCTTCGGCTGTCATCTTAAAGAATTCTTCGCTGAAACACTGATAACGGTGGGTATCTAAGATAACATTTTCCATTTTATGTAGGGTAAAAAACTCTTTCCAGGGTTCAAACCGAAAAGAATCATGAAAAACAATGGCGATATTCTTCGGTAATATCGGTCTGATTCGGTTGTAAGCGCGCAGATAAAAATCCTGCATGATAGCCATATCTATCGTCCAGTGCGGTTCATTAAGAACCTGAAGCGAATGAAGAGCGGGATGATTTTTATAGCGCATGGCGATATCTTCAAGTACATCGAGGGTGATATCGATATTTTTCTGATCATGATGCCAAGTTAAAACTCCGTCGATTCCGCCGTTATCGAACCCATTCTGTGAGCCTGGAGCGGTATGAAGATCAAGCATGACTTTCATCCCTTCCTGATGAATGAAATCCATCGCTTCATCAAGATATTTTAAAGGGGAATGATATGGATAAGGGAACTGATAACGTTCTGGAAAAAGCCACCAGGGAATTGGGATTCTGACTAAATCGATTCCCTGGTTTTTCAACCAGCGAATGTCTTCTTGTTTAATCCACGTCTTCCAGTGATTTTCTAACGCTTCTTTGGCATGCGGGTGTTCAGTGACGAATGAAGTTTCGCAGCGTGCATTTATAGAATATTCTTCGAATAGAGAAGGTTTCATCCATTTTTCCAAGACGAACCATCCGCCTAAATTAACAGCCTTAATCGGATTCATGTCTGACTCCTAAAAAATGATTGTCATAATGGATCTTGCCGGAATTTCATAGGAAGTAGTTTTTCCTGTTAAATCAGCGGTAAATTCCTGTTTATCATTTGTAGCATTCATGACAACTAATACGATTTCGCCATTAGGATTTTTAAAAGCGATTGAAGATAAATTATCGGCATTTTTGGTTAATCCGATGCGTTTAGCTCCCGGTTTAACGAATTTAGAAATGTGACCGATATAATAATATGAAGTTTCTAAGATGATTTTTTCTGGGAAAATATCTAATATTATCGGAGCGTCACAGACGTTATTCACATGATTAGGTCCGCCTAAATTATCTAAGAATAAATTCCAGTCGATATATCCCTGACAGAAATTCAGCATATCGCCAATCATATTACGGGCATAGCGTTCTCCCGATTCCCAGCGGTATTTATGCGTCGAAAAATCTTCGATGCAGCCTTCGGTAAACAATAAGCCCTTATCCGGGAATAATTCGTGGACTTTGCCAACATTTTCAAAAGCTTCGGAAACATACCAGTGAAAAGCGGTTCCCCAGACATATTTTGCTGTTTCCGGATCTGAAAGAATCGGTTTGATGCGATCAACGATAATATCGCGGTTGTGATCCCAAATCAGAATATTGACATCTTTGGCAGAAGAATTTTTCAAGACCGGTCCGAGATGATTTTTGACGAAATTACCTTCTTCTTCAGGAGAATATATGCAGGAATCCCAACGTTGGACCGCCTGAGGTTCGTTTTGAACAGACACACCCCAGATGGTCAATTGTTCTTTCCGGTATTCTTCGATAAATCTTAAATAGTAACGAGCCCATGAGTCAGCGAATTCTTCTAGCAGATGTCCTCCGCGAATCATGGATTTATTATCTTTCATAAATGCTGGCGGAGTCCAGGGAGAAGCAAAGAGACGAATGGGCTGTTTAGCGATTCTTTCGGCGTCTTTGATGGTTGGAATAACCCAGATGCGGTCACGGGAAATATCAAATGTCTTTAATTCTTTATCTCCGTCCTGAATATAGGTATAACTGTTCAGAGAAAAGTCACTGCTGTGGATTGATACTCTGCCCAGGGTATATCCAATGCCATCAACGGGATCAAAATAAAGTTTTAACGCTTTTTCTCTGACTTCCTTTGAAACTCGGTACAGATTATAACAGGCGCTTTCGGTAAAAGCGCCACCAAAACCGATAATGGTCTGATATTCGGTTTCAGGGTTAATCTTCAGTGTATTTAGTGAAGCTGATTTTGATTTAAGCAAATGATTTACTTCTGATAAACGATACTCAGTATCCTTTGCGGTTAAAATGATTTTGGACATAAATAGATATTCTCCTTTAATATGATATGTAACCTATTACATACAACATTATACTACAAAATGTATGCGATTTCAACTCATTCAAAATGAAAAAATAAAACAAAAAAGAATAGGCTTTAACCTATTCTTCGATAATGTCATAATATCGAACATATTCAATCGGAAACTCACAAGGATATTCAGACTCATTAACCTCTCCGCCCCATGATCCGCCAATCGCGATATTCAGTATGAGATAGTAGGGTTTGTCAAACGGCCATCCCGCTTCTGACGTTTCATACCCTTTTTGGTTTTTTTCATAACGATAGAACAATTTCCCATCGATAAAAAACTCAATATATTCTTTCGTCCAATCCATCGCATATTCATGAAAGCCTTCGGTTATACCTTCAATATGCTCAAAATGGGTTCTCTGCGTTCTTAAAACATGGTTATACTTTTCGGTATGAAGACTGACATGAATTGTCGACATCATTTTAGTCACGTGTTCCATGATATCAATTTCGCCGCATTTCGGCCACGGAACGCGGTGTTCTCCGCGAATATCGACCGGAAGCATCCAGATTGCCGGCCATGAACCTTTAGCAGTAGGCAATTTCGCTTTAACAGCGATTCTTCCATACTGGAAATGTTTTCGATCAAAAGTAGTCATCCGGCAGGATGTATAAGGACTATCTAAGTACTGTTCAATTCTTCCTTCAAGAACCATCAAACCGTTTTTGACTTCAACGTTTCGTCCTTCCGTATAGTACTGAACTTCATTATTTCCCCAGCGGCGTGCCCCAACATCGTAGTTCCATTTTTCCGGATTGGGTTTCCCAGTATAATCAAAATCGTCTCCCCAGACGAGTTTATAATTTTTCATTAACAATTTCTCCTAATTTAACATTAAATATCATCGGTCCTGAAACCGTATCTTTTTCGATAATGTATCTTGATTCATTAACGGTTTTATCATTAACGGTTTCGATGCAGTAACTGCTGTAGTCCAGATGATTTGGATTCATAAAGACTATTTCGCAAAGATGATTGTTAATCATCGTTTTGATAGATACCGTCTGATAGTTAAAGTCTTTGGCCATTAATCTCGGTTCGATGACAATATCGCCGTATCGCCCCTTAATTCCGAAAATCTGTTCAATATAAGTCAAGACAAGCCAGGATGCGGATCCAGTCAAGTAATGATACATCCCACGTCCAAGTTGATCGATATACTCAGGAATTCCTGGTAAAATATGCGATTTATCAATATTAGCCATGTAATGATAAATTGCATCGATAATCTCACGTCCTTCTAGGACATATCCATTATCAAATAAACTGTAGGCATACATGACAGCCATATGTGAAAACATCGAACCGTTTTCTTTATGACCGTAGGCAAAGCCCATGAATCTGCCCATATCCATCGTATTTTTTTTAAAATTGGTATTTAGTCTCGGAATTCGGACGGAAGTATCAGTTAAATGAGTGTTGACTGCGTTGATGATTTTTTCTATTTTTTTATCATCAGCCAAATGGCTCATTAATGCAAATGTCTGTCCGGTCAGAGTCATTTTCGTGAATTCCGGATCAGTGGATTCCAAACGGATGCCTTCGTTATTATAATAACCGTTATACCAGCCCAAATTCATCGACTGTTCCATCCATTCACGAGAATTCAGATGCTGATGAAAATGGTTATATTTGAGAATTAAGTCATCGATTAGAGTTTGAAGATTTACTGATATTTTTTCACCGGAAATTTGATGTTTTACGGCATTAAAATACTGATTCAGCAATTCTCTTTTCATCGCCGGATTATTATAATCAATCGAACGATTGAACGTATCAAACAATAGCACGGATTCCTTCAGTAACTCAACCGATTGAATGTTATGGACTGATTGCAGGTGTTTTAGCAAATTGATGAGTATCATCAAATTCCCTGTATAAAGCGCAGTAAAAGCAACTGTTTCTCCTTCTTCTTTTGCCATATCCATTCCATCGTTCCAATCCGCGTCTTCAATGCGGACGTTGCCATGCTTTCCGACATTGAAAAAAGGAATCACGTTTTCAAGTAATAGATGCTCAAGAATTGTTCCTTGATAGATTTTACCTTCTTTTGTTAAGAGAAAATTACCTGAAAATTCTGAATATTCAGAATCAGTTTGGTGTGTATAAAATGAAAATTTATCTTTAAAATAGGTTTGTTCAGCGAACAGAAAATCAATATCACCGGTCCGGTTAAGATAACGGTTGACCGTTAATAGCGGCCATGCGCCATGATCTGACCAAACGCGGACGATTTTATTGCGGTCAGCGTGGAATTCACCGCGTTTAACGCCGACAATCGTTGCATTTGAACCATCGATTCTTACTCCGGCGAAGTGACCAAAAATATCATCGCGGACGCGGTTAGGCTCTTTAAAAATTAAAGATAAAGAATCCTGCCAAAGATCTCTCCATCCTCTGCCTCCTCTACCGTAATCGTGGTGAGGTAAGAACGAGCATCCGTAGATTCTTCTCATCGTCGGCTGAAGGCTGACCCATTTGTTCCATCCGGTTAAAGATTCATCACCAATCGAATAATCAATCGACTTTAATTGTTCCTGCCAGAAAAGTTTAGATTTTTCGAGCAATATATCGAAATGAGCAATTGAAACATACGAAGAAGCCTGACTTATGATTGATTGTACTGTTGAAGATATGAGAAGTCCTGCAACCAGAGTAAAGGTCTTATTAGGCAAAATTGTTACTGATTTATAACCTAAACCGGCAGTAATGTCATAACCATCAATTTCATCACCAATATGGTATTCTGAATCAGATTTTAAACGCGGTGAAAGCGGATAAAAAGCATCCTGTCCCTCCCCGATGAAACCTTGCGTCAGTGGATAATAATTATCGACGTAATCATGAAGGCTTGAAGCAGTAAAAACTCCATAAATTGCGCCATTATGGCGGTGACCGCGTTCATCAAACTTCATTGAAGGTTCGTTAATGATGCCGTCTTTGACTACTTTTGCGCGATTTAGCAACGAGGTGACGTGACGATGATCACGGATGTTATCAGCGCTGCGGGAATAAAGTGGAAATCCTATTGTTGTCTGGACCACTAGCGGAACTTCTGAAGTATTTTTAAATACAACTTTATGTAATTCGGCTTTGATATCATCTGTTGGTACAAAACTCGTCACAGATACCGAAAAACGACTGTTTGAACGAATAACTTCCTGATAAAGCAAACCGCCTTTTAAAGTAACATGGTCAGGATTTAATTTTTGAAATGGTGTTTTTCCGCTCGTTGACCATAACATATCATCAACGAGAAAATAAAAGTTACGGTTAGGAACCGTCTGAATTAAATCTTCAGAAGTCACGGGCGTCAATGCATAATGGAATTGATCGAGTTTGGCGTCTCCATGCAAATCGGGAGAGATAGAAGACATCATGCCGTGTTCATTAAATAAAGGCATGTAAAGATAGCTAAAATCATCAGCGTTGTCTAATATAAAATCTCCGGATTTATGAATTTGAATTTTGTGCGTCATATAAATACCTCATCATTATGTAACCGTATACATAAAAATATTATATCATATTGTACTTGGTAAAGTAAAGAAAAGAAAAGAAAAAAGACCAACCAAAAATGGTTGATCTTTAATAGTTTAAAAAGAGAAATTAAGCTTTAATAAACTGATTAACATCTAATACGAAAATCGTTGCTCCACCAACCTGAACTTCAACAGGAGTCGAGGAGAAAATTCCAAACTCACTTGAGATGGCATTAGGCACCAATTTCGTTCTTCTTTTTGACATATCGCTGATAACCTGAATACATTTATCCAGCAGTTCTTCTTGAACACCAACAAGGATTGTTGTATTACCACTCATCAAAAAACCGCCAGTCGTAGCGAGTTTAGTCACAAAGAAATTTTCTTTGATCAGCGTCTTAATGACCTTATTGGCATCTTCGTTTGAAACGATTGCTAGTACTAATTTCATACATAACACCGCCTTTCTCGTATTTTACCATACCAATATCAAAAATAAAATACTTATCATTAAAAAAGTCACTAAAAAAAGACATATATGTATTGAAAATAAAAGAAAACACCGCGTTTTAGCGGTGTTTGATGATTTTATCCGATTGATCCGGTCATTTCAAGTTTGATAAGTTGATTGAGTTCAACAGCATATTCCATCGGTAGTTCGCGAGCGAATGGTTCAATAAATCCCATGACAATCATTTCAGTTGCCTGATCTTCGGTCAATCCCCTGCTCATTAAATAAAAGAGTTGGGCTTCGCTGACTTTCGAAACAGTAGCTTCATGTTCAATCTGTCCGCGAAAATTTTTAACGATGTTGGTCGGTAAGGTATCTGATTGGGATTCACGGTCGACAAGAATGGTATCGCATTCGATCTTGCTTTTTGCATTAATCGCTTTACCTTCTTGTTTAACAATCCCACGGTAATTCACCTGCCCGCCTTTGGTCGCAATCGATTTAGAAATGATTTTTGAGGTCGTATTTGCGCCAATGTGAATCATTTTCGCACCGGTGTCCTGATGTTGTCCTTTTCCGGCGAAAGCGATGGAAATCGTTGTTCCTTTCGCATAATCACCTTTTAAAATACAGGAAGGATATTTCATGTTCAGCCCTGAACCGATATTTCCGTCAATCCATTCCATATGTCCTCGTTTTTCAACTAATGAACGTTTGGTAACTAAATTGATAATATTATTTGACCAGTTCTGAACGGTTGAATAACGGCAGTATGCATCTTCTAAAACAAAGATTTCAACGACAGCGGCGTGTAATGAATCCGCTGAATATATTGGTGCAGTACAACCTTCGACGTAATTAACTGAGGCTCCTTTATCGACGATAATCAGCGTTCTTTCAAACTGACCCATTTTTTCAGAGTTAATGCGGAAGTAAGATTGTAACGGTTTATCGATTCTGACTCCCGGGGGTACATAGATGAATGAACCTCCGCTCCAGACGGCGGTATTGAGAGCAGCATATTTATTGTCAGCGTGGCTGACCACTTTGCCGAAATACTGTTTAAATAAATCAGGATACTGTTTTAAAGCAGAGTCCGTATCTAGGAAGACTACGCCCTGTTGTTCAAGTTCAACGATTGTTGAATGGTAAACCGCTTCTGAATCAAACTGAGTAGTAACGCCAGCTAAGTATTTTTGTTCCGCTTCCGGTATTCCTAATTTCTGGAAAGTATCTTTAATTTCGGTTGGAACATCGTTCCAGTTCTTTTCAACACGGTCGGATGATTTAATATAATAGATGATATCATCAAAATCGATAAACGATAAATCGGGTCCCCATTTTGGATTAGGTATTCTTAAGAATGATTCATATGCTGCTAAACGCAATTCCAGCATCCATTCAGGTTCGTTTTTGATTGCGGAAATTTCTTTGATGACTTCTTTTGATAATCCTTTTTTTGTCGTATATACATTTTCGACGTTTTCGGTTTTAAAACCATATTTATAATCGCCGACAATCTGATTGACATCAGGTTTTTTTTCTGGTTCTTTTGACAAAATAATCACGCTCCTTTTTTTAGCGTTTCAATAAATGCCTGCCAGGCAATTGAAGCACACTTTACTCTGGCGGGAAACTGTCTGACGCCGGAATATACCGCAGCTTCTTCTAAGTCAACGGATTCATCGTAAGGTTTATTAGTAACCATTAGTAAATAGTTATTCGCGATGAGTGAAGCTTCATTTATATCTTTACCAGTCACTGTTTCTGTCATAACCGATGCCGATGAGCAGCAAATGCTGCATCCATGGCCATCATGGCGACAGGATTTAACTTTACCGTTTTCGAACTGAGACTGAACGGTAATATCATCGCCACAACTTGGGTTTTTGATATGAACGGTGATAAAAGAAGGGTCTTCGCTTAATCCTTTGTTTCTTGGGTTTTTATAGTGTTCCATGATTATTTCACGGTATAAGTTGTCAAGTTTTTCCATATTATCACCCTTCGAATCCGACTGAACGGAAAAATTTGACCGCAGATTTCACAGTTTGTACAAAAATGTCCGCATCTTCATATGTATTATACAGATAGAACGAAGCTCTTAAACAGGCTTCGATGCCTAACCATTTGATAATCAGCTGAGCACAGTGATGTCCAGCTCTTAAAGCAACTTTTTTTTCAGCGAAATAACTTGCAGCGTCATGCGGATGGACATTTTTGATATTAAATGCAATGATTGATGAATCGCTGTTAGGATTATAGATTTCTATACCATCAATTTTCTTTAATTGCTGATAGGCGTAATTCCTGATCCGGTTTGTATGATTCTCGATGGTATCCAAACCTATATTCTGTAAATACTCAATCGCCTTAGCAAGCGCAATAACCGAAGCAATCGGCATCGTTCCTGCTTCGAACTTATATGGAGCGTCTTTCCAGACGGAAGTGTCTTTATTTACTTCCTCATTCATCTCGCCACCAAATTCAGTAGGTTCCAGCGAATTAAGCAAATCCTGTTTCCCATATAAAACGCCAACTCCAGTGGGGCCAAGCATTTTATGCCCTGAGAACGCAAGAAAATCAACGTCAAGTTTTTTAACATCGATTTTATGGTGAGGAGCAGCCTGTGCGGCATCCACCACCACAATAGCATTAACGCTATGTGCCAAAGGAATGATTTCTTCTAATGGCGTTACATAGCCCATAACATTCGATTTATAAGTCAAAGCAACGACTTTCGTTTTAGAAGACAGTACTTTTTTAAAAGCATCAGTCGTGATTCTGCCTTCAGAATTCAAAGGAACAAAAACCAATTTTGCTTTGGTTTTTTTCGCTATGACCTGCCAGGGCAAAACCGATGAATGATGTTCTAATTCAGAAGTGATGATTTCGTCTCCTTCAGATAAACGAATCCCGTATGAAGCGGCAACTAAGTTTAGTGAAGCAGTCGCTCCTCTTGTAAATACGATTTCTTCATTCGATGCATTGATAAACTGAGCAACGGATTCTCTCGTTTCTTCGTATAGCCTAGTGGCTTCATAGGCTTCATCGTAGATTCCCCGATGAATATTGACTGATAAATCATGATAATAATGGTTTATTTCATCGATAACAGCCTGTGGTTTTAATGTTGAAGCGGCAGAATCTAAATAGACTAACGGTTTATCGATTAACTGAGGGAAATCGAGACGATTAAGGTTTTTTTCCATTTTAAAAGCCTCCCATCTTGTTAAGAATCGCTTTGTGAACAAATTTTGCCTGATTCGGATGGGTATATCTGGCAACAAACGGGTCGGTATATCCCTGAATAATCAGACGTTTTGCCTGTGTTTCCGACAAACCTCTGCTTAAAAGATAATAGACCTCATCCAGATTGATTTGGCCGATAGCCGCACCATGTCCGGCTTCAACGTCATATTCATTGATGATAAGTTTCGGATCCACCTGAATCCAAGATTTTTCTCCTAAAAGAATCCCTTTAGAATGCTGGAAACATCTAGATTTTTCCCTAGTTTTATCGATGGTTCCATAGATATCGAATTTAATTTTGGATGAATCATTAGCGACAATTGCATTTTGAATATCTGACGATGTCAGTATAGCTTTATGGTAGACATTTTGCGTTACCTGAATATCATCGGAATCATGACCGATAACCAGACTATTACCCTGATAAGTGGCGTTGTTGCCAATTAAAGAGACCGATTCATTCACTAAAAACTGGCCTTTTGTAAAATAACCGGAATTCATAGAAAGCGTAGATTGGTTTTTTAACAAAACTCGTTTCATCATTTTCGTCTGGGTTTTAATTAAGCCGTAGTAATATTCGTTGAGCTGAAGCGATGAATTCTCTTTTACGGATAAATCAAGGGATATATCCAATTGGTTTCTAATCGCAAAGAAAAGATTCACTTTTGCCTGTGAATTTTTATGGGTTTCGATGATTACTGATGGATATTTTTTAGTCGCTGATAAAACAATCGTCACAGGATCATCAGAACTTTTATGGCTGGAAATAATAATCTTCAATGATTTTTCCGACATTTCAGTTTTAATTCCTTTAACAGAATTAATCCACTCTTGTCCGTTAAAAATGATTGTTGAAGCATTGTCAGTAATAAGTTTTGGATAATTCATCTCTATTCCCCCTATCTAGCAGGAACTTTTGTTGCACAGGTTCCTAATGATACGGGTTTTTTGGTTTCTTCAAGTTCGGAAATGCCGAGTTCAGTCTTCAGCCAGTCATAACCTTCAGCGTCAATCTTTCTAATGAGTTCGGTTCCTCCGGTTTTAACAATTTCACCTTTAATCATGATGTGAACGAAATCAGGAATGATGTAATCGAGGAGACGCTGATAATGCGTAATAAGGACCATACCTAAATCCGAAGATTTCATCTTCGTGACATTTTCCCCGACGATCCGAAGCGCATCGACGTCCAAACCGGAATCGATTTCATCTAAAAATGCAATTGAAGGTTTGATTAACTTCATTTGCAAAATTTCATTACGTTTCTTTTCACCGCCACTGAAACCTTCATTGAGATACCTGTGAGCTAAACCGCTTCCCATTTGTAAGTCTTTAGCAGCCTGTTCGAAATCGAGAATAAACTTTCCTATGCGAAGTTTTTTATCTTCCGGAATATGCGCCTGAACGGCGGTTTTAACAAAATCGAAGTTTGTCACTCCGGGAACTTCAATCGGTGATTGCATCGCTAAAAACAGACCTAAGCGACTGCGTTCGTCTACCGCTAGCTCAGATATGTCTTTCCCATCAAGTAAAATCGATCCTGATTCAATTTTATATTTTGGATGTCCCATAACGACAGAAGCAAGTGTTGATTTACCAGTACCGTTCGGTCCCATGATAGCATGAGTTTCTCCACCATTCACTGTCAGACTAAGCCCTTTTAAAATCATCTTATCTTCAACGGAGACATATAAATCTTTGATTTGTAATGTTGACATATTTTAACCCCTCCAAAGTACACGATATATTTTACAATATTTATTCCCTTAATGCAAAAAATAACACTTTTTTTCGACAAATTAAGTAATTTTAAAAAGAAAGATTTTATATTGGAGAGATTAAAAATAAAAACGGATACAAAGTATCCGGTTTTTAATCAATATTGTTATTATTTTTCTATTGGTTCAGCACCAAGAAAATCCGGGCTTTTTACATGTTTGACGGTAGTCATTTCCAAAAGTTTTCTGATAATCGTTAAGAAGACAAATGAAAACACACTCATGACGACTCCAATCGTATAAGCTCCCATTCCAAAGGCAAGACCAATCATTGCGCCCAGCCATAGAGTTGCTGCGGTTGTCAAGCCGTAAATACCATTTGATGTTTTTAGAATTGTACCAGCACCTAAAAAACCGACTCCAACGACAACTTGAGCGATGACTCTTTGTCTTTCTAGATTAACGGTGATTCCTTGTCCAGCTAATTCAACCGCAAGTTTCACGGCATCGTTATATAAAAACTCTTGAAGAATCGCAATACCGCAAGCACCAAAAGCCACCATTAAATGGGTGGTGATTCCAGCGATTTTATGTTTCATTTGCCGTTCTAATCCGATTAAACCAACAAAGACAGTCGTTAACCCCATCCGTAATAAAATTGCCCATAATGAAGGGTCTGAATCCACCAAATCAAAGAATAACGTTCTTACCATTTTACATCACCTATCTATCATTTTAAAGAAAGCGCTTTACTTATGAATTATAATTATATCAAATTGATTATTAATAATCAAGGTTAATCTGATGAAATTAGATATAAAAAAGGCATGGACTGATTTGTCCACGCCTTAATCAATATTAAATCAATTATTTAGATTCTTGGTCCAAACTCACTGATGACGAAATTATCGAATGTTAATGTTGCAAGTCCATAAAGACCTAAACAAGCTGTTAATTTGAAGTTAGCTTCATAAGCAACGTATTCTACAACAACATGATTGTCGCCTACAACTAACGTTACAGGAATAGCTACGTTTGCTTTGTCACCAGTCGTTGACATTTCCATTGAGAATGTGCCGGCTACTGATGCATTAACGTCAAATTCAACTTTGTATTTTCTTCCTGGAACAACTTCAAGCAACGGATCTGTAGGACGGTAACATAATTGGATATACCACACTTCTCCGCCAGTTCCTAAAGTTTCAACTACAACTTTACCGTCTACGACGTTAAATGTTGCGTCAATCTGAGTGCTTGCCCATGACTGATCAATTGTCGTCCATGAAGTCCAGCCTGAACCTTCGCCATTGACTGCAAATCCGACAGCGTCGAAATTGCCGTTTTGAATGCCGTTGTCTACTAAACTGAAATCGAACGGAACAGCTTCAGAGATTTTGAAATTATCAAATGTTAATGTAGCAAGTCCATAAAGACCTAAACAAGCTGTTAATTTGAAGTTAGCTTCATAAGCAACGTATTCTACAACAACATGATTGTCGCCTACAACTAACGTTACAGGAATAGCTACGTTTGCTTTGTCACCAGTCGTTGACATTTCCATTGAGAATGTGCCGGCTACTGATGCATTAACGTCAAATTCAACTTTGTATTTTCTTCCTGGAACAACTTCAAGCAACGGATCTGTAGGACGGTAACATAATTGGATATACCACACTTCTCCGCCAGTTCCTAAAGTTTCAACTACAACTTTACCGTCTACGACGTTAAATGTTGCGTCAATCTGAGTGCTTGCCCATGACTGATCAATTGTCGTCCATGAAGTCCAGCCTGAACCTTCGCCATTGACTGCAAATCCGACAGCGTCGAAATTGCCGTTTTGAATGCCGTTTTCAACTTCTTGATAACCAAGAGTTACTTCTTCAGAAATTTTGAAATTATCAAATGTTAATGTAGCAAGTCCGTAAAGACCTAAACAAGCAGTTAATTTGAAG
Source organism: uncultured Caryophanales bacterium (assembly GCA_937928185.1). Lineage (GTDB taxonomy): Bacteria > Bacillota_I > Bacilli_A > Izemoplasmatales > Hujiaoplasmataceae > UBA5603. The sequence continues at coordinate 18,623 of CALEZX010000011.1, read as the reverse complement.
TTAGCTTCATAAGCAACGTATTCTACAACAACATGATTGTCGCCTACAACTAAAGTTACAGGAATAGCTACATTTGCTTTGTCACCAGTCGTTGACATTTCCATTGAGAATGTGCCGGCAACTGATGCGTTAACATCAAATTCAACTTTGTAATGTTTTCCAGGAACTACTTCAAGCAACGGATCAGTTGGACGGTAACATAATTGAATATACCATACTTCTCCACCAGTTCCTAAAGTTTCAACTACAACTTTACCGTCTACGACGTTAAATGTAGCATCAATCTGAGTGCTTGCCCATGACTGATCAATTGTCGTCCATGAAGTCCAGCCTGAACCTTCGCCATTGACTGCAAATCCGACAGCGTCGAAATTGCCGTTTTGAATGCCGTTTTCAATTGGCCAGTAATCAATTGCAGGTTCTTCTTCAGTAGGCATTACTGGTGCATAGAATAAGATATTATCAAAACTTAATGTTCCCACTTCAGAAGTACCTAATAAGATAAATAATTTTAAAGGCTTTTGTACAGCTTTTAAGTAAACTACAACATGGTTATCACCAGCAACCAAATTAACTACTGCATTTGAGTGAGGTCCTTCATTTGTAGCGCCTTTAAATTGTAATGTAATTTGAGTAGCGACAGATGAATTAACATCTAGTTCAACTTTATACATAGCATCAACAATAAGATTTGCGGCTGGATCATTATACTGAACTTGAGCATTCCAGTCATCTGTTCCTTTAGTTGTTGTAGCTACTTCTAATTTACCACCAGTGATTGTCTGAGTTCCAACATAACCTCCACCAGTCCAAACTGCCCATCCTACAGAATCTGCAGTGCCCAATGTAGCCATAGCAGTTTCGAAATCGCCGTTAACAACGAAGTCTTCAACTAGTGCGAATGGTCTGGTTACAGTAAATTGTTCAAAGGTGAGAGATCCGGTTTCATCTTTATCTTCAAATTTACCTAAGTTCATCTGGAAATTAAATGAATCTACTGTAGCTTTAAATGGTATTTCAATGAAGTTCATTCCTTCAACTAAAACGATTTCCTGATCTACATAAGCAGCTCCGAAAGAAGCGTTTTTGAGTTGAACATTAATTTTTCTTGCAACTGTAGAGTTTAAAGTGAAAGCAAATACATAATCAGTACCAACACTTAATGCTCCGCCAGCATATTTCAATTGAATAGCCCAGAACTCAGGAGCTCCGGTTTTAACGATATTAAGTGCTAATTTACCATTATTATAAGTTCCGGTTACTTCTGGAATTTCTGTCCATTCTCCAAACCATTCAGCGATACCAGCCCATAAATGGATTTCTCCAACTGGGAGTGGATCAGGGTTGATTACTAGTGCGCCATTAGCGTTAGTCGGAGTACCAAAGATGTTTCCGATTGGCGTGCCTTCATCAACTGGTTCTGGTTCAGCAACAGCGCCTTTTTCTTCGAATAATTTCATGTTGGTAAATGTGAATGTACCAGTTTGAGTTACATCACCATAATTACCGAAATGAACTTTCATAAAGAAATAGCTGTATAAGGATTGGAATTCCATGACGATTTCATTTTCACCAACTGCTAATTCATACATTTGCTCTTTAGAGATAGTATCGCTATTAGTAGCGCCAGTAACTTGTAAATTGATAAGTCTGGCTGTTGTTGAAGTAATTGTAAAGGACAACTTGTAATTTGCGCCTTTTTTGAGTTCAGTTCCGGCTTTTGTCAAGTCATTCCATTGTAACTGAGCACCCCAAGTTTCAGTTGCTGCAGTGAGAACGGTTAACTCAAATCCGCCTTCAACGTATTCACCTTCAAGTAATGCGCCTGATGATTGATCCCAGTAATAGAATTCGCGAACGTAATCAGAGTCAGTGCCAGTAATGTATTCCATTGCTGTTCCGACAGTAATAGCATCATTTTTGAAGAAGTCTGTTAATTCTTCATATTGAATTTCGATTGGGCCTTCAAATAACGTAAAATCAGAGAATTTTAATAATCCAAATCTTGTTTCTGATTCTACTGAACCCGTCATAATATTAAGATGTAATAAAGTCTGAGGAGCTACGAATACGATTTCATATTCATGTACGCCAGCTTGTAATTCAAATATATTATGAGCGTCATTGGTATATCCGGAGTCAGCGTTTTCAGCTTTAACAACGATATCGATGTAACGAGCAACTTCAGCGTCAACTGTAAACGTTAACTTATAAGAGCGTTTCTTTTCTAATTCGATATCAGTTTTAACTTTAATCTGATATGAATAGTCATTGCCACCGATTGCTTCTTGGTCGATAACAAGCTGATTATTGGAAATTTGTGCTGATACTGTTGCGATGTTTGTCCAATAATACCAAGTATTGGTAACAGCATCTGCAGTAAGAGCAGGCTGAATTGTATAATCTGTGCCTAATAATGTTTCGTTGTTCCATTTGTCTGTTTCAACAAATACTGTAGTAATTGGAGCACTACTAATTTTGATTGTACGGTCAACGCTATCCATTTTACCTTGGACAACTACACGATACGTAACTGTGCATGTTTTAGGACCGGTAGTTTTTAATTTTCCGTCTTCGATATAACAAGCATCGTCAATTGTAAGAAACTGTATATTGTTTTTATAATCTACGCCGTCAGATCCCATTGCTGATACCCCTGCGAGTAAGTCAAACCATTCACCAGCAATAATCTTGTCTTCATTTGTAAAACCAGCATCCGTAACACCACTTAATTTAACACTAAATGCGGTCGTTACAGGAGCGGTAGTCGTCGGAGCAGCAGTTGTAGGGATGGTTGTTGTTGTTTTATCCTTACAAGCCACTAATCCAAAAACGAGCATCAAAGCAACTAATAAAGCTAATCCTTTCTTTTTCATATTTCCTCCTAATTTATTCTTATTTTAATTTTTTGTTTTTTTACCGTAACCGTTTACTCATTCATTTTAGCACATCATGTTAGCGATTTCAAGTGGAAACTGTTGAACTATTCAAAAAATTAAAACAATAAAAAAAAGGAAAGTGAATTTTGTTCATTTCCTTTTAATTTAATGATTAATGAATGTGCCCAGCCGGGTTGACATGGACCATGCAGTGTTTGACGTTTTGAATTTGTTTTTCGATGTCGTCATGAAGTTTTTCTGCAATCGAATGCGACTGAACTAACGTCATATTTGGATCCAGTGAAATTTCAATATCCACATATAGTTTTGCTCCGAAAATTCTTGTTTTTAAATCATCGAGGCAAAGGATTCCGTCCTGCTGATTGATAATCTTTTTAATTTGATCAACTGTATCGTTATCAGCGGCCTGATCGACGACTTGTGAAATGCCGGTTTTAATAATACGGAAAGCTAATATCAAAATGAATGTACAGATGACTAACGAAGCGACCGGTTCTAAGACAACCACACCGAGCATTGAACCACCAACGCCGATGACGACGCCTAAAGCACTTAGCTGATCTCCTCTGTGATCCCAGGCCATCGCCTTTAATGAAGGGGCGTTGGCTTTTATTGCATTGCGGATGGTGAACCGATACATCATTTCTTTAATTACAATCGTTAAAACCGCTGCAATTAGCGCTATATACGTTGGTTTCTCTATCGGAACATCGAATCTGACATAGTCGTAAATCGTCTTTATTGCGACTTTTGCAATCTCTATCGCCGATAAAATTAACGCAACTCCTAAGAAGACCGAAACCATCGATTCATATTTTTCATGGCCATACTGATGATCGTTATCGACATCTTTGCGGCTGTATTTACCAGCTATCATCACAAAGAATGCTGTTGCAACATCACCGCCGGAATTAACAGCGTCGGAAATTATCGCCGTCGATTTGCCGAAAATACCGGCAATAATTTTCATAACCAATAAAAAAGCATTTAATCCCATGGTCCAAACCATGGTTTTTTTGATGATTTTAGCTTCTTTTTTAAGTTGATTCACGTCTGATTCCTCCAAAATAAAATTGAAAATGCGAGCCATTACTGTCCCGCATTTTTGCTGTCTTTCGACCCAGGATATCCCTGTCAGATGTTTTTATTATAATAAAGACATTATCAATTGTCAAGGCTTAAGATAAAGTGTCCATCTTTGAAAAAACTTGTGAGAAATACAAATCGCGGACAATCGTCATCTGCGCCTTAATTTCAGCGTCTGTTAAATTACAATATGCGCTGATTTCATTGATAAAATTACCGTTTTGTAATTCGTCCGCAATAATGATGTTTAGGAACCCGACTACGTACATAGAATCATGTAAAGTCGTAAAATATGACTCAATTGCCGTTGTCACAGCCGATGGAATTGCCGGTACGGAAATGCCATATGTTTCCCCAACTGTGGAAGCGGTACCATAGACAACCTCATAGAAGCGTTTTTCAGAATATAGTTTTAATTGTTCAATCGTCGGTTTATCGTTTGCATTTTCAATTCCGACGCTATAATTCGGAACTTCATTCGTATAAGTCATGGTAAATTTAGCTGATGGCTTAGCAAAGTTCTTTCCTTTTGTATTTAACAATAAGTATAAACCATCGGTCGCTTCGATTAATTCGCTGTAATAATGAGAAGTTTTATCTTTGTTTACATCAAGTGAATATTCCTGATATGCATCCGCAAATCCCGTTACTAGCGCTTCTTCATAGTTATCGACAGCTGTCAGATAAGTTAATTCGCTCAGATCCTTAGTCGACAAGTAGAAACCATACTGTTTATACTGACCCCATACTGCATCATCGCGTTTCGCTTTATTATAAGCAGAGATTAATGTTGAATAAGTATTTCCTTCTACGGCCAAATAATCCCTTATCGCTAACTCAAATGCCGATAATAGATTATCGTATTGAGTCTTATCGGTTAGTCCTTCATAAAAGTCGTTGTAATCATCTGGAGTTCCCGATTCATCTCTGTCAACGTAGATCTTGAGATATTTAACACTAATGCTGAAGTAGTTATCATAATAATCCGAAATCAAATTATAGAGATAATCCGTCAGTAACTTCCAGTTATCTTTGGTAATTTCATTATAAATAGCATAAGGCTGTAAAGTTGATTTAACATAATATCTGCCAATCATATCTTCTTCAGATTTAGCGCCATAGGCTAAATAAATGTATTCTTCAAACGTATAATAATAGATATAATAACTGCTTTCAAAATTTTTCTTGAGTTCTGCTAAAGTTTTAGCATGTTCAGTTAATTTTTCAGAATTGCTCTTATTTAAATCGTATTCGCATTTTGTCTGATTGAAGCAATAAACCTGAGCGTAATAGTTATCCATAACGTAAGCTAACTGCGAAGCATAAATCATATATAAAGGTCCGTTCTTATTTAAAGCGAAGGTTAATAAATCATCGGCTGTAACGGTTCCTCCGTCAAATGCGGCAACCATGAACTGATCTCCCTCAGGGCTGGATTCAAAATCAGGATCAACGCCCTGATAATCAATTCCTAAGTAGTAATCATAAATCACAAAATTTTTTGCTTTGCGGTATTCAGCGACCCTAGTAGCCACGAAATTCGAGGTTGATAAATTTGCTTCAACCATTTTCTGTTCAATTTCATTATAGACGTCATTACCGATTAAAGCCGCTAAATCCATTGTGTCGGCGTTAAAACTTGTTAAATTGGCTTTATTATTGCCATTAAGTTTTAGAATCATATAGTAACTAGAATCATCTGTTCCGGCATATGGAACTGGTTTATAAGTATAAAATAATGAAGCAGCCGTTCCTGATTCAGCCTCTTCATAGCTGGCTAAAGTAGAGAACAGGAATTTTGACAAACTGGACTGAACAGCGGATAATTCGTCATAATTGTATTCGAATTCATCCATTGCGATTAATGAAGATACAGCTGTATTCGTCGGAATAACATCCCTGAAATCCCCATAAACATAATTGTATATTTCAAGAAAAGCACTGACCATTTCGCTGTTAGACAGCGCAACCGTATTTGTATCATTAAATCCATCTGATGATACTTCAGAAATAGGTTTCGTTCCGGTGTAACGTCTGAGCGAATTATTATATGAAACCAGATTTAATGATTTCAAGACATTCTTCGCATCGGTCTCGCCGTAGAAACGGATTTTAATTGCCGATAAATCGGTGAAATAGGATTTTGTATAATAAGAGGCAATTGTCGATTCGCCAACAAACCACGTTTGATTTTTATTAGTCGCATCTTTCATCGCTGCTTTGGCATAGTTTTCTTTTGCAACGACCATACGGATATATACGGATTCATCGTCAGAATATCCTAAAAGAATCATATTCTGTTCGTAATTTAATTCTAATTCTTCGCGTTCTTCTTCGGTTAATTCAGCGATTTCAGTATCGTCAGACGTTCCATATTTCAACAGTTTGATTTTTTGCTCGATTTCAGCCTCGGTTACTGCACTTAAATATGACGATAATAACGTTGTATCAACCATGAATAACAATTGGTTGATGCCATCGTTCGCTTTGAATTCTTCATAAATATCACTATAAGTAATGGCATAATTATCGCCTTGATAAAACACTTTATCAGGATTTGTCAGTTGGGGAAGAACCGCACCGTTCGTACCTGTTATAATCGTTGTTTTTTCTTTGCATCCGACAACACTAAATCCTAAAAGCGTCATCATCAGGGCAATTAAGGTCTTTCTGAAAGTTAATCTCATCATCATAAAACTCCCTCATATTCATTTGTCACTAATCTATATTATACCTTATTCATCTTAAATTGAAAAATACTTTTTTCAAGAACAGGAATATCGTTAATTATACATGATGACTTTGTGGATTATGTGAAGAAAAAAAAGACGGTTGCCGAAGCGACCGTCTGATAAAAGAAATAATTTATTCCTGGATGGAGTAATCCATTGCTAAGTAACGTTTGTACATTGCATAACGCGCTTTCGCTCCTGCAAGGTTTGCATCAAGCAGTTGTTTAGCGTGATCAGGATTAATCTTAGCTAACTGGGCATAACGTGATTCCGATAATAAGAAGTCATGATATTTCGACCAGTCTGGTTCTTTCGAATCCATTTGAAGAGGATTCTTTCCTTGTAAAGCCAATCTCGGATCAAAACGGAATGTTGGCCAGTATCCGCATTCTACAGCTAACTTAGCCTGTCTGTGTGAAGTTCCCATTCCATCGCTGATACCATGAGCGATACATGGGCTGTATGCGATGACTAATGATGGTCCCGGATAAGCTTCAGCTTCTTGTAATGCTTTTAAGACTTGAGCTCCGCTGGCTCCATGAGCGATGGTAGCGACATAAACATGTCCGTAAGTCATGGCGATAGCCGCTAAATCTTTCTTCGTTGAAGGTTTGCCAGCTGCGGTAAATTTAGCGATAGAACCGGAGCGTGCTGATTTTGAAGACTGTCCGCCGGTATTAGAGTAAACTTCAGTGTCAAGGACGAGGATGTTTACGTCTTCATGGTTAGCGATAACGTGGTCTAATCCGCCGAAGCCGATATCATATGCCCATCCGTCGCCGCCGATAATCCATTGTGACTGTTTAACGATTAAATCTTTTAATTCCAAAATCTGTTCAGCTGCCTGTGAGTTTTCTTTCTGGAGTAATGGCACTAATTTATTAGCGATTTCCAAGGTTACATCACCGTTCTGACGGTTTTCTAACCATGAATCCATTAATGATTTGATTTCATCGTTTTTGAAAGTTTCTTTCGTTTCAACAATCTTATTCTGAAGTTTGTCTCTTAAGGTTTCAGTAGCTATCTGCATGCCAAAGCCAAATTCAGCGTTATCTTCGAATAAGGAGTTAGCCCAAGCAGGACCTCTGCCGTTTGCATCTTTCGTGTAAGGAGATGCTGGGAATGAAGCGCCGTAGATTGAAGAACAGCCGGTCGCATTGGCGATAACCATTCTTTCTCCGAAGAGCTGGGTAACCATTTTTATATAAGGTGTTTCACCGCAACCAGCGCAGGCGCCGGAGAATTCAAAGAGCGGTTTAGCGAACTGGGTGTTCTTTAAGTTGGTTTTGCCTACTAAGTTAACTTTTGATGTAACTTTATTGTAGTTGTATTCTGCTTTAACGTGCTCATTGTTTTCAATGGCATATTCGATTGGTCTGTATTCCAAAGCTTTCGTTTTTGCCGGGCAGGTATTGATGCAGACGCCGCATCCTGTGCAGTCGAGCGGAGAAACCTGGATACGGTATTTTAAGCCTTCTAAGCCTTTACCAACCGCATTTTTCCATACAGTTCCTTCCGGAGCGTTTTTAGCTTCTTCTTCAGTGGCTAAAATCGGACGGATACATGCATGAGGGCAGGCATATGAACATTGGTTACACTGGATACAGTTGTCAGAAATCCATGAAGATACTTCTTCGGCGACGCCACGTTTTTCAAACGCTGCTGTTCCCGAAGGAATTGAACCGTCTTCATAACCTACGAAAGCTGATACCGGTAAATCATAACCTTTGATGGCGTTAACTTTATCAGCGATATTTCTGACGAAATCAGGTCTGTTAGTATCAACAACGGTGTCATCTTTTAAATTAGCCCATTCTGGGTTAATGGTTACTTTGACGATATCTTCAGCGCCGCGGTCAACTGCCGAAAGGTTCATTTTTACAATATCTTCACCTTTACGGGCGAAGGTCTTCTGAGCCATCGATTTCATCGCTTTCTGAGCGAGTTCGTAAGGCATAACGGTTGTTGCTAGTTTGAAGAATGCAGATTGCATGATGGTCGAAATTAATTTAACTTCACCAAGTTCTTTTGCTAGTTTATAACCATCAATGATATAGAAGCGAACGTTTCTCTTTGCTAAGATACGTTTGACATTGTTCGGTAAGAAATGTTCTAAATCTTCAACTGAATGCGTTGTATTCAGTAAGAAGATACCGTTTTGACGGATACCGCCGATAAGGTCAAATTTCTTTAAGTAAGATTCTTGAGAACAAGAAACAAAGTGTGGGTTATTAACTAAATAAGTTGAACGGATGGGGTTTTTACCAAAACGTAAGTGCATTCTGGTAACGCCGCCGGATTTCTTAGAATCGTAGGAAGCATAAGCTTGACCATATAATTCTGTGTAATCACCGATGATTTTCGAGATGTTTTTAACAGCTCCGACGGTACCGTCAGATCCTAAACCGAAGAATAACAAATCGGTGGTAGCTGGGTCGGAAACGTCCGGAGATTCCACAACTGGTAGAGACGAGAAGTTTACGTCGTCGACGATACCGATTGTGAAGTGATCTTTCTGTTCGCCTTTTAAGTTTTCGTAAACTGCGAAAATCTGATCCGGTGTAACGTCTTTTGAGGATAAGCCGTAACGTCCGCCGATAATGACTGGCTGTTTAGCTTTATTATAGAATACGCTTCTGACATCTAAGTATAAAGGTTCTCCCGTTGATCCGGTTTCTTTTGTACGGTCTAAAACAGCGATTCTTTCAACGGTTGCAGGCAACTGATCAAAGAAATATTTTTCTGAGAACGGACGGTAGAGGTGAACGGCTAATAAACCGACTTTTTCACCGTTTGCGACTTTATGATCGATGACTTCGCGGATGGCTTCTGTCACAGAACCCATAGCGATGATGACATCGGTAGCGTCTTTAGCACCATAATAACTGAATGGATGATAATCTCTGCCGGTTTCTTTAGAAATTTCTTTCATGTATTCAGCGACGATATCTGGAATTGGTGTGTAATACTTTTCCTGGACTTCTTTAGCTTGGAAGTAAACGTCATCGTTTTGCGCGGTTCCGCGGGTAGAAGGATTTGCAGAATTCATAGCGCGTTTACGGAATGCTTTAACTGCTTCTTTATCTAACAAACGGTCAAATACTGCGTAATCTAAAACTTCAATTTTGTTCACTTCATGGCTGGTGCGGAAGCCATCGAAGAAATGCATGAATGGGACAGAAGATTTAATCGCTGCTAAGTGAGCGATACCTGCTAAATCCATGGTTTCCTGAACTGATCCGGAAGCTAACATTGCAAAACCGGTTTGTCTTGCGGCCATAACGTCCTGATGGTCACCGAAAATAGATAATGAATGAGCGGCGATGGAACGTGCTGCCACATGAATAACGCCTGGAAGTAATTCGCCGGAGATTTTGTACATGTTCGGAATTTTTAATAATAATCCCTGTGATGCTGTAAATGTTGTTGTTAATGCACCAGAGAGTAATGAACCGTGAACGGTTCCAGCCGCTCCGGCTTCTGATTGCATTTCAATAACTCTAACAGGCATACCAAACAGATTCTTCTTGCCTTGTGATGCCCATAAATCCACATGCTCTGGCATGGGAGTTGATGGTGTAATCGGGTAGATACCAGCTACTTCAGTAAAGGCATAAGCACAATAAGCAGCCGCTTGGTTACCGTCCATGGATTGAAAAACTTTCTTTGTTGTCATGGAAACAACCTCCTCATATTTTAATTTATATTATTCTTATATCCAATCTTATATTATACTTCAATATTCTTTTTTTAACAACCTAATTCAAGGGATTAAACCGCTTTCATTGAAATGATAAAGCCTGAGCAAACAGGTTATTTGCCTTAACGATATAAGCTTCCGCAATGGCTTTAAAATCTAAATGCAGTTCAGCTGAAAGGCCAATAGCTTCTTTGTATAAAGCGACGTTATGCCACTGCAGGCACTGGAACGTGCGCCATAAATAAAGTCTTAACCATTCGGATTTTGTCGGCGTACGGCCTAAATAGACGGGTAATAAGCCTTCTGCGTATTTAAAGTCATTGTTTCCGTAACAGGCGACGTCGTATAGAGGGTCATTGTTACCGCCGAACTCCCAGTCGACTAAAAGTAATGTTCCGTCCGGCCTTGCGATGAAGTTTGAAGGTTGAGAATCATTATGGCATAAAACCTTTGGTAATGACAATAAATAAGGTTTAAACTCTAAAAAGCGGTTGAGAATGTCATAGTAGTTCGGCTGATGTTTGATTCCTTCATTTTCAACTAATGCTTCATATTTCGTTAAACGTTCAAACGGAGCGTAATCATTGTCAGCGGTTAACTCGGAATGATGCAGTTTTTTTAAAACCCGAGTTGCTTTTTCATAGTAATCTGCGGGATTTAAAAACATCACCGGTGTTCCTTCAATATAGTGACTGATTTTATAACCCGTCTCTAAATCGATATCGATTAAGAGATTGCCGTCGATATGAAGGTTTTTGATTAAGGCGAGCGTTTTCGCTTCAATCTGACGATCGACAAAGGCAAAAGCATTTTTACCAGGAATACGGAAAGTGTAGTAATTATTGTCTAATTTCACGACATAGTTACTGTTAGACATTCCACCCTTTAAGCGTTCAATGATTTCTAATTCTGATTCTTTGACGTTGAAATAATTTGATAATTTTGATTTAATGATATCTTCATGCATTATACCGTCTCCTCCCCGATTGGCTGATCCTGCATGGCACAGATGATGCGGTAGTCGTGATGTATAAGACCTTGTTCTTCAAACACGCGCTGATAAACTTGTAAAGCGACTTCCGGCGTATTACATTCCTGCGATAAATGCGCTAAACAAATCGTTTTGGTGTTTGCGCCTAAAACTTTAATCATCAGATTTGCGCTGTCTTCATTTGACAGGTGTCCCTGATCGTCTAAAATCCGTTTTTTTAATAACCACGGACGGTCGCTTTCAAGTAACAGTTCAGGTTCGTGATTAGATTCGATGATATAAGCGTCGGCGTTGGCGATGATATCGAACTGTTTCTGGGGAAAATAGCCCGAATCTGTCATATAGACGAGGTTTTTCCCTGATTCCGTGAATTTATACCCGCAGGGCTCTAAAGCGTCGTGATAAGTCATAAATGGCCTGACGGTAAAACCGTCAATCATGATGAATTCTTCGAAATTGACGATTTCGACTAATGAAGAATCAAGGCCAGTTAAAATTACACGGGAAAGGTTTTTGTATGTCCCTTCAGTCATATAAATTCTGGGTTTAAATTTTTTGGCGGCACTCACCAAGCCGTTGACGTGGTCAGTGTGTTCGTGAGTGATAAAAATGCCGTCTAACTGATCTAATTTTTTATTTTTTTGTTCTAATCGGGATTGAATCTGTCTCAAAGATATGCCAATGTCTATTAAAAATTTCTTTGAACCAATCTCCAGATAAGTAGCGTTTCCGCCGGATCCACTCGCCAAAACAATAAATCGCATGATTATCACCTGTTTTGATTATACATTATGTATTTGTTTTTTTCAAAGAAAAAAGCATGACACCATGAGATAAATGGCTTCACGCTTATAGTTATCTATTTTGTTTGCTTTCTTCTTCAGCTTTCAGACGGCTGAGTTCTTCTTCGACAAGTTTGTTTTTAGCTTCGATGATGTCTTTGTTTTTCGCTAATTTGATTTCTTTGGTAATGTTAACTATCTCGGCGATGCCGATGATGACAAAGATAAAAATCGCTCCTCCGTAAACAATGTTGATGCCTCCGGCAACAATACCGTTATAGACATTACCTAAGAACACTGACTTACCTGTGACTTTTCCGATCAGAAGTTCTTCTGAGAAATTGGTTTCCCAATCATTGATAATCCCATGGTTATTGTCCCCTAAGGTTGTAAAAAATCTTTTTCCATCAATTTCGGTAATTGAAACAACACGGTGGGTAATGATTATTTCTGGTTTATCAGAACGGTGGAAAGTAATGACGTCCTGCAGGTTAATCTCATCAGCACCGACAAGTTTAACGAATACTAAATCACCGGTCATATACTGTGGTTCCATTGAGGGGCTTTCTACTGAAAACACGCTATAGCCAAATACTGAAGGCGTTGTTTTATTCGATAAGGCAATCACAATCTGGATAATGAGAAGTAAGGTGATTGCGAAAAAGATATAAGGTAAAATCGTAATGATTTTTTTTAATACTTTTGAAAATTGAGTCATGAATGCCTCCACAAAAAAATGACAAATAACTAATCGATTTCAAAGACATAAGTCGCTAAATCATTCCAGGTTACGTTATCAGTCTGTTTAACTTGGATGGTTATAGTAACTGATACCGGCTTAGATGAATAATCAATTGAAACGATACCACCATCATAATATAATGAAGAAATAATGGTCATCGCTCCTGAATTTGCAGGGATTGAATATTCGCTCGAGGTATAATACCAAAAAGAATTAGAATACGCGAAGTTTTCATTCATCGTGACAATGATATGATCTCCCGTACCGGAATAAGTGACATCGGAAGCAGTTAACACTTCACTGACATACTCATATTTAGTGTAGACAATTGTCATTCTCATCTGCGTTGTAATACTTGAGTTATTGGTCAATACAATATCATCAGCAATTAAGTCGGTTCCAGGAACAATAGGTGTATCGGCAGCTATCCAGCTGCCAGATTTTTCATAAAGTATCTCGCCAATCTGAATGGTATTGCTGGTCAGGGTCATTTCTTTTGACAGCCAGCCGTAGGTGATTGCGACGGTGACTAAGGCAAATAAAATAAATCCTAATGAATATAATGAGGTTAAAATCGCTTTATTTTTCATCATATCACCCTATTCCGTCGCCAGAGTAATCCGAATTTCTTGGATTGCTAAAGCCAAATTGCGATATTCGTTGGTGACTGTGCTGGGAAGAGACAAGGTGAAATAGACATAACCTGTCGATCCTACTGTTAAAGAAAAATCTTTAGCGATTAAGAGATGCGGTGGATATGAATTTTGAATTTCCGCTATTGCGCTGGACAAAGTCTGAGTGGTAATCTCAAATGCGTTTTGAGAATTGGTCGATGAAATCTGATAAGCGTCGAGAAGCGATAATTCATTTTGATATCCTAAAGGATTACTTAAACCACTGACTAAATTAGTCAGTAATATACTGCTTTTCAGTCCAATATTTCCGGAATTATAGATGACAAGACGATACTGAAAACTATCGCCAGGAACTGAATTCTGAATATATAATGAATCGGTCGAAACCCATGCATCATTTTCATAAATTTCCAGAGCGACAGTTGCATCTACTTCTATTAAAGAAAGATCAATGTCACTTCCACTTACTGTCTTCGATACCGTTAACCAAGCTAAAGTAGCACCCACAAGTAAAAGCGAGGCACCTACAAGTGCCAAAATCGACATTAACATGCGATTTTTCACAAGTCTCACCTCGCTTTTGGGTTAACTAATATTTTTATTTTTTGGGTTGTTCTTCTTTTTTTGTCGTTGTTTTTGTTGTTTTTGAAGTTGTTTTTTTAACTGCTGGTTTCTTCGCTGTAGTTTTAGCGGCTGCTTTTTTAGCAGTCGTTTTAGTGACTGGTTTCTTTTTTGTTTCCACTTCATTCGTCGGAATTGGACGTTTTTTTAGTGGAAGCGTCGGATCTGCAGTAATCTGTAAACGGGTAGATTCCTGTTCAAGTCTGGCCTGACGCAGTTCCATCTGACGGATTTTTTGCTTTTCTAAACGCTCACGTTCTAACTGACGCTCTTTATCTTTAGCCTGTTTAAGTTTTTCCATGGCAATCTCTTTGGCTTTTTCCTGAGCTAATTTTTCTTTTAAACGTTTCTTTGCTTCTAAAGCTTTTTCTTTCGCTGCCTGAGTTTCTTTCGCCTGTTTTTCATATCTGCGACGTGCAGCGGATTCCAAAACCTGATGAGCCTGCTGAATCTTCATGAGTTTCTCGATTTCCGCAAGTTCTTTAGCAATTCTTTCTTTTTCTGCTTCAGCTTCTTTTTCGGCTTTAATCCGGTCAGCTTCAGCTTTTTCAGCAGCCAGTTTATCTTTTAATTCATCTTTAAGGTTTCTGATTTCCAAAAGAGCAATTGCTTTATTTGTCGCAATCTGTTTCAAATCATCGCGTTTGATTTGTTCAATCATTTTGTAAACGTTAAGAATCTGTTCCTGCGCTTCGATTTTCTGTTCTAAAGTGCGTTCTTCATCCTGATTTTCAAACGTTGATTTTATATGGTCTTCATAGACCGCATTCGTAATATTATTTAATTGAGCAAAAACAATCTCGATGGATTCCAGTAATGACATACCTGCATCTTTGAGTGATTTATATCTGGAGAAATTGGCGCGTTTAATTTGATCAAGATAAAATTGATTGAGCTGATTGTTTTCAAACTGGATATACCCAGCCTGAGGCTGAATATCCGTCGGTAAGGACTTATTGATTTTCGGTTTCTTTTCCTGACGGAATTCATAAGGATTTTCGCTGGCAATCTGGAACTCTTCTTTCTGATGTTCCGCAATTGTCGCAAAGAAAACCATTAAGCTATTCATAACGTCTTCAATATAATCGTCATCAAATTCAACATCGCGTTCATAAACTTCAACGTCAAAACCAATCTGATCGATGGAATCCATCATCGTCCAAAGATTATAACACATCTTAAAATCAGGATTTTTCATTAAAAGGTTGGTTTTTTGAATCGGAGGTGCTACAGGTAAGAAACTTTTCATGGCAGACATGAAGTTAGAAGCCTTAATGTTTGTTAACATTTCTTTTAATTCACTTAAGCGTCCAAACATTTCTTTGTTTTTAACGTCGATTTCATCCTGCCCTAAGCCTTCATTGATTTTCAAAGTCATATCAAAATCAATATTTGTTCCGTCCCATTCAACATCAGATTTTACATTGAAAAAATTGACGTATTCCGTGTGCATTTTTTGCACGAGCAGTTCGTAACGTTTATCAACAAACATGCTCAATTTGTCAACGAGGGTTTTTAAAAATCTATTTTCATAGGTTCCTAAGTCTGATTCATAATAAGTTGTCAGAATTTTAGTTGGTCTGACCATTCCGTCTTTATCGATCTGACGGATATTCTGGGTATTAGATGCTAAATGACGGACAGAATCTCTCCCCGTTTTTTTAGCTAGTTCAATCGGAACTACTTCTTTTTCTTGTTTTAAATTTTCTTTGGGATTACGGGTTAATTTGTCGATAACAGGAATGGTATCTTCCATCGCTGTCATCCATGTATCTTCAAAGATACGGCGTTCACGGCGTTCTTTCTGATACAGTTCAGTATTTCCGCTTTTTAATATATTCAAAAAGACTTTTGCAAATTCATCGGTTTTGTTAACGCCGGTAAAAGTGGTGTTAATTTTCTTAAAATACTTTTTAGCAGTGGTGTCTTCCATGTTCGAAACCTCCTAGAGCATCTTTTGCAGATTTCGAATGAATTTGACAGACTCAGCAAAGCCGTTCTTACCGAATATCTTTTGAATCTGGACAACAAGTTGATCCATTTCATTACGCAAGAAAGACAAATTCAGGCTTTCAAATTTCCGCAAAATTTTGTAAGCAAAGATATAGTCGAGTCCGTCTTCTTCAGTTCCACCACAGGCAACGTATACAGGGATAAACTTAGAAAGTTGAACCATGATACGGTTACCAAAGGCTATTTTGAAGTTTTGCTGGACATATTTATCAAGAATAGCGAATTTATCGATTAAAGCTTTTGAAACTGGATACTTGTAAAAAGCTTCTTCAAATAATTCAGCGAGATAGGTATATGACATGTTTACAGGTTCTGTATCAGGCGCCTGGAAGAATTCTCCTTTTGCCTCAAATTCAAGAGCAAACGCACGGTCATACACTTTATCAGTAATCGTGAATGTAGAATCGTCCTTATTGGCAGTACCGACAAACCATAAGTTGTTTGGTATTTGCAATTTTCCGTTAACGACTTTGATTGGGTCGTTTGACTTTGGATCTGGTACTAAGTCGATTTTCCATTCTGATGAATCCGGCATTTCCATAATTGATAAGAATTCAGCGAAATAATACTCAATACGGGCTAAGTTCATTTCATCGAGAACGATGAAATTAATATCTTTGCGGTATGAGGATTCATAGATAGCTTTTAAAAATTCAGTTTCGTTAAAACGTTTGGTAAACTCATTTAAATAACCTAATATTTCAGCACGGTCACGCCATGACGGCTGTACCGAGATGATATTAGCGGCATTTTTAAAATATTTAGCCATGGCATAAGGTAAAGAAGTTTTACCAGTACCGGAAATACCTTCTAATATTAGGACTTTGGTTGAAGCCATACCCGAGAAAAACATAGAAACCATTTTCGGAGTGTAATATAGTTTAAGCTTTGAAGCAGCAAAATTAACAAAACGGGTGACTAATTCAGGCAAGGTAATTTGATCGGCTTCTTCCATGTAAATATAAGTGTCCTTACCTGCATATTCTTTATCGACCTGGATTAATTTAACAAACCGAGAAGGCCCCCCCTGAGTTTCAGGAGTAGCTGAAGGAGAAGAATCTTTTCCTCCGCCAACAACAACTGTTGATGCCGGTCCTGCAGCGTATCCCATACCCGGCTGAGCAAACGCTCTTTGGCCCAAAGGACCGGTAATAATTTTTTCGGCAGGCTGACCAGTGGAAGCGTTAATTCCAAGTTGTGAAACTTTCATGGCTAAAATTTGGTTCTTTTCATCAACCAAACTTAAAACCTTATCATTCAAACTAGCGATTTCTTCAATCAGTTCATTCTTTTCTATTTCAATCGATTGGAAAGCAAGATATTTTTTAATCCATAAAACGATTTTGGCGATTACAAAAATAAATAAAGCTAAATTAAGTAAACTGGTCACAATAATCATGACCCATGATACGACTGTAAATGTCGGTGATTCACTGCCTAACAGTTGGAAATAAGAAACTATATTTTGGTATGTTTTTACTAAAATACCTTTCCATAAAATCTCAGTAATAAAAAAGAGGAAATCTTCCCAAAGATATGAGAAAAGTTCGACATAATAGCGCGAAAACTCATTCATCTTCTGATTCCTCCCTTTTTATTAATTATGGAGATTACACTAAATAATTAGCTCTCTGTTTTTTTTGATTTTTCTTCAGCTTTAGCTTTTTGTTCAGCCTCAAGTTGAGCTCTTGCAAGAGCAACTGCTTCTTCTTTCAGTTTTACTTGATCACCTAGAGCTTTCTGTACATTATAATCTGATACGACTTTAACAAACTTAATGACTTCATAAACTAAGAAAGCGAAGCAGGGTAATACGATAAATAAGAAAAATCCGATTGGTGATTTTACAAAATCAACAAAACCATCAGTAAAGGTTCCAAAACCAGATAGTTTTCTTCCATTCCAAACTCCATAGATGTCAGATTGGAAGACATCCTCAGCTACTGCAAGGGGATTATCTCCATCAGTGGTAAACCAGTACACACCATCAACAACTCTTTTTTCAGTAATTCTATGCGAGTTGTAAATTAGGTATTCTACTCCTTCAACTTCAACCATTGTTTTATAAGTAATGACATCATCAACATCAAGTTTAGACACTTCAAACTTAGTATCTACAAAAATTAAGTCACCTTTTTTAAAAGTAGGGCTCATCGAGTCAGATTGTACACTCAAAGTAGCAATACCTAAAAATGAAGAAGTATTTTCATCTTGTTTTGTGAATAAAGCAAATACTGCATAAAAGAATACAAATGCTAAAACGACCCAGAATGCGATATTTCCTATGAGTTTCCAAGTAGCCTTTTTCTTAGTGATAGTTTCCATAAACACACTCCTCTATTATATTGCATAGCACGCTAAACTATATTATATAGTATGTTTATTAAAATTTCACTATGATTTTACGAAATAATACATAAA
>CALEZX010000010.1 GCA_937928185.1 uncultured Caryophanales bacterium | reverse complement strand
GAGATGGTAACCTTCGCTAAGAAGTTAGCCATTTTTTTCATATTCATCGATGCAAAAGAAAGTAAGGTGTGATCCCTTACTTTATTAAGTCCACGATAATGCGTGTAGCGACCAAAGTGTCGCTCTTTGAAGTCAGCGAAACAGCGTTCAATCGTTTCTTTTCGCTGACTATAAATCTCTTTCCCGTAATCTGATAACCTTAATTCTCGAACGTAATCGAAATATCGTTGATAAATTGAGATCCTTAATTCCCTTTTAGATTCATTACGATAAATTCGGTATCCTTGACGATTAACGGAAATAAAGCGATAAAATGAGCCTTCCGGAGAGACGTAAACATCGTTTGTTTCATCGTAGGTCAGGGTTGAATATAATTCATACATCTTTTTTCCCATTGCTTTTTTTCTTGGTAGTAAAGGGAGATGACCGTTATCTGTAATATGTTTTATTAAGGGCCCCGAATGATACCCAGCGTCAATGGCGATGGTAACGATCTCGTTTTTATGATTGTGAATGAGCGAATCATAGACTTCAGAAAAAACTTGAGAGTCGTGGATATTAGACGGTTTTAAGATGGTATTGAGAATATAACCGTTCTTATCACACGACGTATGAGCGTTATAGGAGAAATTCTTTTCTTTTTCACCCTTATTTAGCCATCCAGCATCTGAATCTGTCGTGGATTCTTTCGTTCGTTTAGTCCCTGAACCTGTAGAAGGAGGTAAGGGGTTATCCTTATCTTTTGAACGCTCTTCATTAATATAGTCTAGCATTTCTTTTTCGAAAATAGATTTTTCTTTTTCGATAACCTTCTCAACGAATTTTTTCTTATTCGCCGAAGCTTTTAAATGGGTTGAATCAATATTGATATTCGTAAAATCAATTAATCCATGTTCGATAATTTGATTTAATACGTTTTCAAATATCTTTTGATAGATATCCGTATTTAAAAATCGTTGCGTATAGTTCTTAGAATAGGTTGAATGATCCGGTACCTTTTCACTGAAAGGTAAGTTCATGAACCACCGATAGGCGATGTTTAAATGGATTTCTTCACACGTTCGTCTTATCGATGAAATTCCCATGAGACATTTAATAATCGGAATCTTAAAGAGGACAACGGGGTCAATCGCAGGCCGTCCTTTATCAGAGTAATAAGGTTTGGTTAAATCATAAATAAAATTGAAATCGACATACTTCGCTACTTTGCGCAGTAGATTATCTTCTGGTACTAATTCTTCAATAGTATATAAAATATATTCATTTCTGAAGTCATCATCTTTCGTATACATTGAAATCACCTTACCTTTTACCATATATTATCATTTTAACTATACTTTGTATAGTTAATACCATTAAATTGTCTATTAATCAACTATAAAATAAAAAAAGTATCTCAAATTCTACTTTGAAATACTTTTTCAACAGTCTGAA
>CALEZX010000009.1 GCA_937928185.1 uncultured Caryophanales bacterium | reverse complement strand
TGAACTGAACCCCAAAAAGTAGACACAAATAAAAAAAGGTCATTTTGAAGATCTAATTCGAATGGTATTGTAGAAGGTAATCCAATTTCGGACAAGACCTATATATTCATCTAGACTTGTGATATTATTGTTGTATAGGGTTTCTTTCTTGAGAATGGAATGGAAACTTTCTATGACGGCGTTATCTAATGGGGTTCCTTTTCTCGACATTGAAATTAAGATCCCGTTCGATTCGCAGATTTGACGATATTCGTTCGAGAGATATTGATAACCCTGATCCGAATGGAGGACTAGTCCATTCGGATTTCTTTTTGCTTTGATGGCGTCGTTGAGGGTTCCATTGACCAATTCGTTGTCATTTCGGTGACTGATACGATATGATACTACATCTCGGGTTTCCAAATCGAGAATCGTACTAAGATAGGCCCTTTTGTTTCCGAAGATTAAGTATGTCACATCGGTGACCCATGCCTTTTGATGAAAGTTTCTTTGTAAATAATCTGGACGAATATTTTCCGGTGAATAAGCATTTTTATAACGATGCATCATGTGCTTGACGTATTCGGCTTTAATGCTGTATTTATTCATGATTCGAAGGATTTTCTTGTGGTTCATAATCACTCCGTACATCTCTAATAATGCATCATGGATTCGACGGTAACCATAGACCCGTTTATGGGCATTATAGATCGTTTTTATGGTTTGATAATCGACATAATCTTTATCCAGTTTGGCTCGAAGCTTGTAATAGTTACTACGAGTTAGATTCAATACTTCCAATAGTATTTTTAATCGATGATGCTCACGTTCTTTTTCAATAAAGATTATTTTTTCTTGCGATCGACCTTCTCGCAAAAAGCCATGAATTTTTTTAGTATTTCATATTTCTCCTTATAATCCACTTCTGTGCCTGGTGTGGGCCTTCCTAATTTGTCTTTTGTAATCTCTCCTCGTTGTCGGTAATGGTAGACCCACGAGATAATTGTTCCCATAGGAATTTGATATTCTTTGGCTAAATCACTATAACTTCGATGGTTATTTAATACTTGATTAACTATTATTTCCTTAACGCTTTGGTCATATCTTCGATGTTTTTGACCTTTGCTAGCCATATTATCCCTCCTTTGTGGATATCTTAATTAAATCACTTTTATCATAAAATACCAAATCTGACTGGATTGTCGGTTAAAACAAAAAAAACTAGAAAGACTTAAAATCCTTCTAGTTTCTTATTTATTTTCCCTTTTTTTATTAATGTACCCGGAATTGGGTGCACTTCA
>CALEZX010000008.1 GCA_937928185.1 uncultured Caryophanales bacterium | reverse complement strand
TATGTCTTTCTTCATCTATCTATGATATTATTGTTACCATGTTATTGACATGAACTTAAAGGCATATTCGACATGAACTTGGAATATAAAGTTGTATAACAGGAAATTACGAACATCAAGTACTGTTCAAAATGAGGTAATTCATCGCTCCAAAACTTAGCTATCGAATAGCGGTTTGTTAGTGTTCTCATAATTAAGACATGAACTTAGAGTTAGTAGCAACCTGAATCTTACTTATCATCTTATTATAGAGCATATTTGGGTTGTCATTTAAATTATCTGTCCACATAGCGATTTACATATTTCTTATTGTGTTAATGGTTATTCCATATTCATTTTGTTTTCAGTACATACTTATCCCACTACGCTGAAATCTAATTCTGCGTTCCATTTCTTTCTCCTGATATGCTTTGGTAAATCTTTAAATTAAAAAGTCAGGCTTCTTCTTCGCACCAAAGGCGGATTTTATCCCCGCCTTTGATAACCAATATTCTTTTAAAAGAACGTTTGTTCCCATTCATCCCGTTAGCTTATCGCCTCAATCCATTCTTAGGTCATGTTGGTTTACAAGTACATATACGATACGATTTTAAAAATGTTACATATAATGAAACCTTTTTTATCGAATTACGTTGAAAGCTTTTTTGCTTAAATTGATTTAATCACACTTTCTGCGAATTAATCAACAAGCTTATTATCGAAGAGTTGCGAACAGGAATATAATAACAATGCCCAATTAATATGACCATACCTCATGTGCCAGAGGAAACTGATTAAGTTCCTTCTTATGCTCTCTCCACTGTGGCATGGTTTTATCCATAATAGCTACAAACCGTTCTGTATGGTTTCTTTCAAGGATATGAATAATTTCGTGCACTATGATGTATTCAAGACACCTTTCAGGTTTCTTCGCCAGTTCCAGATTCAGCCATATTCGTTTTGCTTCCCGGTTACATGTACCCCACTTCGTTTTCATCTTTTTAACTTCCCATTGAACACCATCCACTCCGATAACCTTCTGCCATTCTTCAATTAATGCCGGAATTTTTTCTTTCAGGATTTTCCTATACCAGTTCGTCAGTACATTTTCACGCTGTTCTTTCGTATAGTCTGGTTTTACGATAAGTTCGATGTATTTTTTATTTTTTATTGAAACTTTCGGATTTCCCGTGTGATGAACAACATTCAGAATATAACGCTGACCATTGAAGTAATGACTCTCCCCTGATATATACTTTCTTTCCGGCTGCCGCTGCTGATTAGTGTATTTTGCCTGATTCTTCTTAATCCACGACATTTTTGAAATGGCGAACAACCT
>CALEZX010000007.1 GCA_937928185.1 uncultured Caryophanales bacterium | reverse complement strand
TCTCTTTTTCTGATGATTGAACAAATCAGAAAACCGATGAATAAATATCATTGTGGTGTAGATAAATTTATCGCTTCCAAAGGATATTCACAATAATTATCACCTCAGATTAACCACTTAGGCGAAGAAGATTTTTTTAAGTGGATCGATTACATTTATATGCGTGTGAAAAACAACAGATATTAGATGTAAGCCATCATTTGCTTTACATTACTGAAAAAATAACCTAAGTTGTTATATCATATCGGTTATCTAGGATCAGCTATTTATAGCTGTTCTTTTTTTATCTTATAGAATAAATAAGACACCTAAATGATGTAATTTTAGTTCATGATAAAGACCTGCATCATATTATGATGTATAATTAAAATGAGAATTGATATTATCTAAAACAAATAAAAATCGGGGTGAGATTATGGTGAAGAAAACAATAATTATTTTTTTAACTTTATTAATTGTTTTACTATCAGGATGTCAAAATAAAACGACAGATAACTATAGTAGTAATACGCCTGAATTCATCGGTGAAAAACAGACGATTAAATCATCTGAAAATTCACTTCCCGACTGGATTGATGATAGCGTGATGTATGAAGTTAATATTAGACAGTATACCCCTGAAGGAACGTTTGAAGCATTTGAAGAACATTTGCCCAGACTGAAAGATTTAGGGGTTGAAATCTTATGGTTTATGCCAATCCATCAGATTTCTTTAGAAAAAAGAAATGGAACTTTGGGTTCCTATTATTCGGTTCAGAGTTATTATTCTGTGAATCCGGAATTCGGAACGGTCGCAGACTGGACCCATTTAGTTGATACGGCGAAATCGATGGGGTTCCGGATTTTCATGGATATCGTCTTTAACCATACCGGATGGGATAATCCATGGATGACTGAACATCCTGAATATTATACAAAGATTAATGGTAATTTTATCCACCCCAGTGGAACCGACTGGTATGATGTCGCTGAGTTAAATACCGCTAATGACGATTTAATCACTGCATTAGGCGATATTCTGGTATTCTGGGTTCAGGAGTTTGATATCGACGGATTCCGATGTGACTATGCATCAGGCTTAGAAAAGAGTACCTGGGATACCTTAAGAGGAAGAGTAGAATCTGTAAAACCGGATATCTTCTTTTTAGCGGAAGATAACTCTAGGTATGACTGGTTTAATATCTTCAACGCTAATTATGGTGGCTGGGATTTGCTTAGTCATTTAACGAATATATACCGCGGATATGAAGATAAAGATGATTTAATTAATTATTTAAAACTTGCAAACGGCAGATATCTTCAAGGGACATTCCCACTGAATTTTGTTACAAATCATGATATCAATTCATGGAACGGAACCATTAAAACCCGATTAGGAAACAGTTCGGATTTAATGACGATGCTTTCTTTTACTTTGCCGGGAATGCCGCTGATATATTCAGGGCAGGAATCAACAGATGAGATAATGCTAGAGTTCTTTGAAAAAGATTTAATCAGCTGGAATGATTATGACTATCAGGATGAATTGGAATATTTAGTTGATTTAAAACTTAATCATCAGGCATTATATAATGATAATTTTACGAATAGTACAGATTTTCTATTCACTGACGAATCAGATATATTAGCTTTTGTCCGATATGACCTCGAAGCGGATGACTATGTTTTAGTGATTGCTAATTTATCGAACAAATCAATAACCTCAACAGTTCATATGAATAAATATCTGGGTCAGTGGATAGATCAATTTGACAATGAGTTATATCTGGATGAGTATCATGAATTTTCCCTTGGTGCATTTGAATATGTTGTTTATTCGCATAATTTGGGTAATATAAGTTAATTTGATTTTTTATTAAATTTCTATTTGAATCAAATGTCAATAAATTTTAATTTATTGGCATTTTTTTGTAGATTCATCAGTATTAATCATATAATGCTAAAATTTATACTACTAATTAATATATTGAAATAATGGTCAAATAATTTAAATATAAAAAGAAAAGTGATAACTGTATCTTGTTAAGAGATGAATAAAAACGATTAAGGTTATCGAAAATCGAAAAATCGTAATTCTAACATGATTTTAGATTATTATAATAGGTTTAAATGTTTATTTCGAGATATAAATGAAGTATAATATTAAAGATAAATAGCAAAAAAAAGTGTCTTTACAGTATTAGGGGGAAAACAAATGAAAGCATTACTTAAAAAACCATGGTTTATAGGACTGATGACAATAGGCTTTTTATTAATCGTTTTTTTTCTAAATCTATGGATATTGTCGGTTAATTTATCTTTACCATATGATGAGGATTTTTGGTTTTTAGCGAAAGATATTTCGACAGGCGATTTCGTGAATATTTTTGCATTTATCTTTACGCTTTTATTTTATGGTTCGATTATTGCTTTAATAATTGCCGGATTCGGGATGATAAAAAAGAATAACAAAGGTTTTGTCATCGCCATTACATATTATTTTGTTTTTGAGATAGGATTAATCGTTTTTCATGCTATATTTAAATATTTATCTACTTTCGCTATTATTTTAATTATTCTCAATATCTTGTTTATTCTTGCCGCGCTTGTTCTGCTAGTATTCCGCAGTAAGGCGCTTGCGCTGACAGGTAATGAAAAAAAGACTGAAAAAGAAGTGACCCTGAGCCTTTCAAAAATTCCGTTGGGAATATTAATTGTCGATATTTTTGCAATTGTGACTTTAGTTTTAACCTTTATTCTGCCTATTTATGCTTTTGAAACTGATGGATCGATGAAATATGCTGTTTTAGCCAATGTATTATTCTTCGGCGAGACACAGTTAGATATCGTCATTTACTTTATCGCAAATTTTGCTTTGTTCTTCGGTGTTATTTTATTCTTTGCCCAATGCATCAGTTTTTATTTTTACGATAAAGAAAGTTTCGTTAAAAAATCAAAAGTTTTAATTTCGTTTGTGTTTATCGTCACAATGATATTTTTCTTTTTCGGATTAACAATGGTAATTTATCATACGTTAAGAGGTACTGTAGCGCAGAGTATTTCATATATTCCACTGCTCATAACGAGTTTGGTAATCTTTGTATTTTCTGTTTTCATGGGTAAATTCCATGCGATTAATCATACTGTCATAAATCAGAGAAAAGCTAAATTTGCGCGCATTGAATCCTTATTTTACGTTATTCTGTTAAGCGCTGTTTCTGGGGTCGTTTTGTTGTTTAAGATTATCAAAATTCAGATAACTTCACAGTCTTATACCGATACCGTGAATTTAACAGGAATTGCGTTATTAAGAGATTATGCCAGTCTAGATCCGAGCTACCGAATCATCGCTTTCATCCTCGTCGTCATGATTATTTCTTCGGCAATCGCGCTCGTCGCTACGGTATCAAGTTATCTTTCTAAATATCGTCATTTCGATTCAATTGTTAAGTTTGCTGCCGGAATCAATATTTTCTTTATCTTTATTCTTAGCATATCTGGGTATTATTTTCAGATTGGCCAGCAGATTGATCAAGCCATTATTATGGATATCATCTCATTTTACGGCGTTACGCTACCGAGTAATATGACTGATTATCAGTATGTCATCCGAACTGATGCAATTTATGCTTTGATAGCTTCTGTTTCGATTCTCGTTATAATGTTTTTGAGAAAAGCATTTGATCAGGATAACTTGTATGAACTCAATCCCGCATTATTACCTTCTAATGGAACAGTAAACAATGATAGTTCTTTAGAAAAGTCTCCTGAAAATGCTATAGAGGATGTCTTTACAACCTTTGATCCATGTCCGGCATTTACCGAACTGGATAGAAAAATTGATTTATTCGAAAAAGACCTTGAACATCGTAAAACGCAGAAAACCGGAAATAAAACATTAAATGAACTTGTAAATTTTATCGTCGAATACGCGAGAAATTCACGTCTTCATCTGTCTTATACTGAAGAAGACATCGCTACATTTGTGGCCGGATTAGGCGCAAGTAAGCTCTCAATTCTTCAGGGTATGTCAGGAACCGGTAAAACAAGTCTGCCAAAAATCTTTTCAGAAGCCATTTTAGCCAATTGTGAAATCATTGAAGTAGAATCTTCATGGAAAGATAAAAACGAACTGCTTGGATATTACAATGAATTTTCGATGAAATATACGCCGAAAAAATTTACCCTCGCATTATATAAAACCGCACTCAATCAGGAAATCATGACTTTCATATTGCTTGATGAGATGAACCTTTCACGGATTGAGTATTATTTTTCTGATTTTCTGTCTCTAATGGAAAACGAAGAACATCAGAGAGAATTGAAACTGATTAATATCAAATTAAGCCGGAAAGAAAAAGAAGAAGAGTTTGAATATAAAGCATTAGAAGAAGGACATACTTTAAGGGTTCCGCCGAACGTTTGGTTCATTGGAACAGCCAATCGCGATGAATCGACCTTCGTTATCTCTGATAAGGTTTATGACCGCGCTCATACAATGAATTTCACCAAAAGAGCGAAAAAAGTGAGAAACTATTCTAATCCGATTCCGCAGCAGTATTACGATTATCAGACGATTAACAATCTCTTTACTGAAGCCAAGAAAAATGGTAATTTTGACGCAGAAAACAATGAACTGATTAAAAGCGTTGAAGTTTTATTAGCTCCTTTTAATATTTCATTTGGTAACCGTATTTTAAAACAAATCGAAGATTTCGTTAATATCTATAAAGCCTGTTTTGCCAATGAAGATGTTGAAAGCGAAGCAATCGAAAAAATCCTTTTAAGTAAAGTAGTTGCAAAACTCGAAGTTAAGACAATTGATGATAAAGAAAAATTACAGATGGAATTTGAAAAGCTTCATTTACATCAATGCGTGGAATTTATCAAAAAACTAGATAGTGAATAATATGACAAATAAAAATTACCAGATCAGCGATGAAGAATACTACCGCTTTTCTTCGCTTTTAAAAAGCATTCAGACCTTTGTTGAAAAACACAGCGATGTGACTTACATTGAGTTTGATTATTATGTTGTCCATGATATGACGCTTTTTTCAGTCGATCCTGATTTTGATTTTGCGGAGTTAAAAAAAACAATCGAACAGATTCGGAAAACTCTTTCTCCGATTAAAAGAATATTTAGTAAACCTATCATCGTTTTAAAAGACAGCGATGATGTTTTGCCCGTCGAAAATGCCCGTATCATTAATCAAAATACGTTTTTACATTTGGCAAATCATACCCATAATGTTTCAAATATCACTTCCCGCGGAGTAAAGCCAAGAAAACTTTTAACAAGAGTTTATGAAGATGACTATTCCATCTACGAAAATATCATCTTTTGTAACTATATTGATGAAATATTGAGTTTAATCAAAAATAACAGAAGAACGTTAAACAGTCTGTTATATGCAAGCAATATCATGAAATTTAATCTTTTAGAGAAAGTCAACCATGTCAATTATTTTTTAGCGTTAGGTAAATTACATACCGGATATATCCGTGATTTTAATTACTATTTTACGATTTCAAAAGAACTGCTTTCTGAACTCGCAACCATAAAAAACGTTATTGATCCAAGACTTTCACGGCCGATATATAACAAAAATAATCATAGAAACCGGAAATTACCGCTGAAAAAAACGAATATATTTCTAATGCAGAAAGATTATCATCAGGTATATAAAACCTATAAATATTTACTGAATAATCAGGTAAAACATCCAGAAAACACAAACAACATCGATTACGACCTGTTAATCCAGAATTATCTGACGTTTGTCAGGATTCTTTCGATATTTGCGATTGGACATTTCAATTTTGAAATTGATCCGAAACTCAGAATGAATCTCAATTTTCTGGATACGACTTTTATATTTAAAACCTGGAAATTAAGAATATCTAATACGATTGAAAATGAAATTATCCTTCATTTTTCAAAAGATAAATCTTACCGAATCATGTTAGTTGCGAATACAGGGAAATCATTTGATGTTACAAAATATCAGAACGATTATCTTGTTGATGAAATCATTGTTGCTAATCAGTTTGAAGAAGATTATGTTGCGAGAAATGATGTTTACATCAGCATGGAAGACGTCGATTCTTTCCGACGGATTCAACAGATTATTTTAAAAGGAATGATTTATTCCGATACATCTCGCGATATCTGTCCGTTTTGTGGAGGTAAACTCCATAAAGAGCCATACCGTGAAGTTTACCAGTGCAATGACTGTATGACGCAGATCAAAGAAATGATTTGTCCTGATACACAAAAACCCTTTTATTATACGGATAACGCCCACTTAAAAAAATATGCCATTAACATCAGCGATTATAAACAGGACGAATACTGGTATTATAAAAAACAGGTTGAATCGGCGATGGTATTCAGAAATATTACCAAAATAAATCATCGTGCGGAGATAATCTGCCCGCATTGTCAGAAGATACATAATCAAAATTAATCAGGATATATTTTTGTTTAAGTAGGTGATATTAATGGAATATCGGTTTAAAAATCAGAATGAATGGGAAAATTGGCTTAACGATCATTTTATGTCCGATGAAGGAATATCAATCCTTTTTGATAAGACCAAGAAAACATCGACTTTAACCGGTGAAGAAGCATTGGACGTCGCTTTAAGATATGGATGGATTGATGGAAGAATCAATAGTATTGATCAACAGTACTATCTGAAATATTTTAAGAAACGCTCAAAAAATTCAATCTGGTCGACGAAGAATAAGAACCGAATTAATGAGTTAGATGCTTTAGGATTAATGATGCCTTCAGGACTAAAGGCTGTTTCACTTGCAAAATCAGACGGCAGGTGGGATAGAGGCGATCAGTTACCGGATGATTTCGATATCGAGGGATTAAAAGCGAAAATTAAGTCTTTAGATGAAGAAGGATATCATCATTTTATCCAGTTCTCTCCGTCAGTACAAAAAACTTACGCCATCAGTTACTTTGTTCTGAAAAAACAGGAATCCAGAGATAAGAGATTGAAAGTCATCATTGAAAGATCTAAGAATAATTTAAAACCAATGGAGTAAATGAATTTTATTATCTTAAATGAGTCGATAGCAGAATAATGCTAAGACTCATTTTTTATTATTAATTGAAATATTTATTCGTATTACTCTGTTTATGAATCCGTAAAGTAAATTGATAAATAAGTGAATATATGTTATGATTTTTGTGAAATAAAAAATCTTACGAGTAAATTTATGTAACTTAGGAATGAATGATAGTAATAAACATACTATGCATGTATAATTCGTTTAGGTGGTGAAACAGTGGATATTAAAATCATCTGCAAAAAAGAAAACTACGAGATGTATAAAAAAATGCTCGAATCCGCTGGATTTACCATCAATATGGAAGCGGAACTGACGTTCAGGGAAGATAATTTTATTCAGGATACGGTTATCGGACAAATCGATGATAAATATGAAATCATCCATTATACAAAAATCGTTATCGTCGAGAGTTTCGGTCATGATGTGGTTTTACATACCATTGATAAAAAGTTCATGTTAAAGCAAAAACTTTACGAGATTGAAGGGGTTTTTGAAGACAGGGGATTAATCCGGGTCAACAAATCGCAGATTGTGAACCGGACTATGATAAAAGAAATACGTCCTGCATTCAACTCGAAACTGTCTTTATTGATGAAAAACGGAATGCTTGTCGATGTGACGAGAAATTATCTGATTCGTTTCAAAGAATACATAGGTTTTTAGGAGGGGTATCATGGTTTCAGGCGTTATATATTCTTTATTGCTGATATTTTTTGTTTTATTGCTTATTTTCTTTGTTATTTATATTTACCGCGTTGTTTATAAGCGTAATGCCAATCGCGCTCTCGAAGGCGTTCATACAACCCGTTTAGTTGACCCTCTTGCCTTTTTTCAGATTATTGTCATGATCGTAACGCTTATTCTAAGTGCTGTCGCGATTACAAGAATTGCTGATCTAAAAATACAAAACAGCAATCTTATGTACAAATTAAACACGATTGAAACGAAATTAAATTCAGTTATAAACAATGTGGCTGGAATTAAATCATCATTTAATGATTACCTGATTTCTCAAAAATGGGTACAGATATCTAAATATGAGTTCAAAGATTTAAATATCGAAGAACAGACTATCGAAACTCAAATCAGTTTTACTTTAAAAGAAGTGGTCGCCGGATCGACTATATCAATAGTCGCAACCAATATTTCAGATGAGACTGATTTTATAAAAACCACGGTTAACAGCTTGACTTTAAGTTATAGCGGGACAATTATTCTGGATACCGATAAAAAATATCGGATATCCGTTATGGCTGATACCGAATCTCTTTCTTCAGGTGAAGTGCTCTTTGATCTTGATTTGACGAATATTTTTGAATTAAATATTAATTTTTCAGCTTCAGTTTCAGGAGATGAAACAAGACAAACCGGTATCAATGGATATTTTGACAATCATGGCATAGATAACTGGACCCTTACTGCCATTGAATTAAGATTTTATGACAGTAATCATCAATTAGTATCCTTTGTTGATTTGATTTCTTATTTACAGACCGCAACAAGCAATAAAATGGCTTATTTCGATTATGAAACTGATGTGACAAATCAGACTATTTATGAGTTTACTATCAGAGCGGTTGATTCATTCGGCCGAGTATGGGAATCAGAACCGATTATTTACGATAGGGATTAAATATTTGTGATATAATGGCATTGGTGGTGAGAGAGATGAATAACAATGACTTATTTGAACGGTTATATAACGAATTAGAAGATATTATCCGTGAAAAATACAAACTGTCGGACAATGCCAGCGCGATTTATTTCTTCGAATCGAAAGTATCAGGGGATTTATCTAAAAATTTCCGGATGTTGCGGGAATTAAGAAATTATATTGTACATGACAAAAGACTCGATACCATTAACGCTTTCAGCGTTACCGATGAAGCGATAGATTTTCTGAACAGGACGATTAATCAGCTTCAGAAACCCATTCGGGCCATCGATTGCTGCATCCCTAAAAATCAGATTTTGTTCGCTAAACTGAACACTTCAATTATTCCACTGATGCAGGAAATGCTCGACCGGAATATCTCTCATGTGCCTGTTATCGATTATCAAGGTATTCTTTACGGGGTTTACAGTGGGGCAACATTGTTTTTGTCCCTGACCGAAAAAGAATCCTCGACGATAGATCAATATACAACGCTAGAACAGTTAAAAAAATATTTACCCATTAATCAGCATATCAGTGAACGTTATGATTTTGTCGGTAGAACCATGCCGATTGATGAAATTATTGATTTGTTTAAACAGTCATCTGAGGATGGAAAAAAACTGAAAATGATATTTGTGACCGAATCAGGGAACCCTACTGAAAAAATTATTGGCTTAATCACGCCGTGGAATATTCTTGATTCAACGAATATTTCATTGCAGTAGAGATATAATGAAAAATTATGAAAGTCATTTTATTTACAAAATGGCTTTTTTCTTTGGAATTGATTGTTTATTGTGATACAATAAATAATTGGAGGTATTATTATGACTGGAAAATTTTCATCTTATTTAAAAAGCAAAAAGAAAATAATTAGTCAGCTAATCGATGATTTGGGTAAACAGTATCCTTATATCAGCGTTTTAGGTACTGATGTGAGCGGTCAAATCATTTCTACTGATAAATCCGTGACCAATGTTGTTCCCAGCGGAATTACTGAATCCGGATTCGTTATTAAGGTTTTTAATGGTCAGACTTACAACGAACTGTCAGTCAATGACATCAATTCTAAAAATTATCAGGAAATTATTGATGATATTAATCATTTAACGAAAGAAAACAGTTCAATTAAACCCGTTAACGTCGGAATTTTAAATGAAGAGACCCTGACAAAACGATTTAAAAGACTTAACAAAGGTTCGGATTATACGACCGATCAGATTATCGGAATTTTAAAAGATTATGTCAACCGGACATTATCGCAGTCTCCGCTCGTTGTCAATGCAAGAGCGATGATTGAAAATACGGAAATATCAAAAATGTTCATGTCAAAGAATAAAGACTTAGAACAGTATTACACCTGGAGTAATCCGCGTTCATTCGTACTCGTCAGAAGAGATGGAAATACCAAATATGCCTATAACGGCTTTGGTATTAATTCGATTGAACAAGCGCTCAATGATTTATCGTTAATAATGGATTCAACCTTAAAGGTAGCGATTGAACTCTTAGATTCAACCCCGCCTACTCCTGGGGTTTACGACGTTATTACCGATCCGTCTATTACTGGACTTATCGCCCATGAAGCTTTTGGACATGGCGTGGAAATGGATATGTTCGTTAAGGACCGCGCCAAAGCAAAAGAATACGTGAATAAACAGGTTGCCAGTCCGCTGATTTCGATGCACGACGGCGCGGCGTCTACTTTCAGCGTCGCCAGTTATTTCTTTGATGACGACGGCGTTTTGGCACAGGATACCCAAATCATTAAAGATGGAATATTAATTAACGGCATTTCCGATGCTTTATCCGCTTTGCAGCTCGGTTTAAAACCGACCGGAAACGGCAGAAGAGAATCCTATAAACGCAAAAGCTATACCAGAATGACAAATACTTTTTTCTCATCCGGAAAATCCTCTGTAGATGATATGATTAAAAGCATTGACTACGGCTTCTTATTATCGCAGACTAACAACGGTATGGAGGATCCGAAAAACTGGGGAATTCAGTGTACGGCTCATTACGGACGTGAAATCAAAAACGGTGAATTTACCGGAAAAATCGTTTCACCAGTGGTGATGAGCGGTTATGTCATCGATTTGTTAAATTCAATTACCGCAGTTTCGAAAGATTTCGAAGTCATCGGTTCAGGTTCCTGTGGAAAAGGATATAAAGAATGGGTCAGAGTCAGCGATGGCGGTGCCTATTTGAAAGCAAAGGTGAAGATTGGATGATTAAACAACTTATCAAAGGTTTAAATTCGTCAGAATTAATTACCGATTGGCTTATTCAGGAAATAACCACCGACTCTTCACAAGCGTTTTACGTCATGGAAAAACTTGAAACGAGAAGAGTGGTCAAAACCACTGAATATCATGTGACTGTATATAAAGCTTTTTCTGAAGGGGAAGTCAATTATACCGGCTCTTCAAGTTTCGTCATCAGTCATCAAATCTCTAAAAATGATTTGCTGAAAAAAATTGAAGAAGCTGCTTTTGCAGCGTCATTTGTTAAAAATAAAGCATTTGAACTCATCTCAAGCGAAAAGAAAAAATCCTGGACGCAAAAACCTTTTTCTGATGATCCGTTTGCTTTACTTGACCGTATCGCTTCGCTATTCTTCAGCGTTTCTGAAGAGCACCGCCGTTTTAACGCCTTAGAAACTTTTTATAATACCGTCAGGACGCATATCGTTTCCTCTAAAGGCGTAAACTATCAGAAAACGCTTCATAAAGTTAATGTCGAAGCCATTCCTTCTTTTGACGGACCTTTAAACAAAGTCGAATTATATAAATATTATACATATGTTGATATTAACGAAGAAGTCATCAAAAACGACGCTTCAAACGCTTTAAACGACGTTACCACTAGATATCAGGCGGTAACTCTAAAAGACCTAAAGAAAGCGGATGTCATTATTAAAGATGAGGATTTAAAGGATTTCTTCCATAGTTTAATCGGAGATTACTCCTATGACGGAATCTATCGCCAGTCGACCGATAAAGTTATCGGCGATTCAATCCAGAAAAATGTCACCGGTGAGTATTTATCGATGAGTTTAATTCCTTCATCAAAAGCCGATGCCTTTGACCGCGACGGTGTTCTGTTATCACCGATTAAAGTCATCGATAAAGGTGTTTTGGCTAATTATTACGGATCTAACCAATATGCCTATTATCTGAATATGAAACCTTCAGGAGTTATGAATACCCTGTCAGTTCAAAAAGGTAAATCGTCCTATCAGGCTATGACCAAAAAGCCTTATATTGAGATTATTGCTTTATCGGGTATCCAGATTGAAATGTATTCTGGTTATATCGGCGGAGAAGTTCGTTTGGCAATCTTTTTTGACGGACGCTTCCATCATCCGGTTTCCGGATTTTCATTCAGCGGTAACATCGATAAATCATTATCTCAGCTGATGATGTCAAAAGAAACGATTAGTATCGATGGTTATCAAGGACCTAAATATCTGAAATTAAAGGATATGGAAATTATCTGATCAATTATGGTTAACCAAAATGAATTGTTTGACGCATTCGATATTGATGGCCATCCACTCGGTTTTGATTTAGTCAGGGGTCAGGTTATTCCTGATGGAGTTTATCATTATATCGTCGAAATCTTCACCTTTAATGCCAAACATGAATTATTAGTGACGAAGAGGCATCCCTATAAGTTTTTCCCGATGTTTTGGGAAGTGACTGCCGGGGCTGTTTTAAAAGGCGAAAGTCCGATATCAGCCGCAATCCGTGAACTGAAAGAAGAAACCGGTATAGAAGTCAGTGAAAATAATCTTATTCAAATTTCACATATTATCGATCATCACTGTTTTATCGTGAGTTATCTCGTTCAATTGGATCTCGTTAATCCTGAAATACACTTAGAGGATTATGAGACCATTGAATATCAGTGGATTGCTTTAAACGATATCTTTAAATTTATTTCCAGAGATGATTTTGTTCCAACGTCTTCTAAACGGATTATTAGGCATTTTGAAATGATAAAATCACTCATTATAAACGATAAATAAATCAATTAATTATTAAAAGTTGTCTTCAATGACAACTTTTTTTCTTTCAATCTTTATAAAGTTTTAAAAAAGTAAATTTATCTATATTTCTATCAAAAATATTGATATAATAATATCAAATTTATACGATAATAGAGGTCTTTCATTGGAAAAAATCAAACCAGTAAATTTTAAACGTCTTTTTGTTTTACCGTTGCTTGTCACAACGGTATTTATTGGTTTGCTTTCATATCTCATTTATGGTGTTACCCTCAATAAATATAGGGAACAAGTTCGCTTAACCGCTTTACAGACCGCAAGAAATGAAGCTGAAAAAATAGAAGAGTATTTAAAATATCAGGATTTGTTAATTGATAGCATCAATGAGTCGTTATTAACCAGTGCCAGAATGGTTTTAGAACATCGTGATATTTTGAGTAATGAATATCTTAGAAGACTGACAGAACTTACCGGAGCTGAGTATCTTTATTTTTATGATAATACCGGAACCATTCTTTATGATTCAAGTGAAATATATGTGGGATGGACTGCGTCTGAAGGCGACCCGGTATATCAGTATATGATAAGCGATGAAGAGATTTATCATGAAAATATTAGAAAGTCGCTTGAAGAAGATGAATACTATAAATTTACCTATTTACGCGATGACGACGGCTATTTCGTTCAGGCCGGCATCAGAGCAGAAACCGTATTGGCACAAACGAATCAGTACGAATATCAGGTAATTATTGAAAATATCGTTGAAAATAACGACAGTCTCGTCTATGCGCTGATTGTCGATAAGGATTTTAAAGCAATTGCGGATACCGATTTGGAAGATATCGGCGTTATTTATGAAAACGACGCTGACTATACCAAAGCGTTCAGCGGTGAAGGTGTCGTTGGGGACTGGTATTACCAGCAACTGGAAATTACGGTTTTAGAAGCAGCTTATCCAATCTATCATAATAACGAAGTCATCAATGTTTTAGGCGTCGGCTATTCATTAGAAAGTTTTTTTCAGTCGCAGGTCTATTTAATGATAGCTTTTATTACACTCTCCATCAGTTTTATGGCGATATTTTTCCTGATGCAGTATCTTCAGTTATTCAGACCTTTAAGCGTTCTTAACGATACGATAGCGACAATTGACGTAGAATCTAAACAAGAACATTCCGTTATAAAAGAAAACACTATTTTCTCGGGAATCTATTTAACGCTTGATCAGTTATCGAAGCGAATTACTGAAGAAAACAACAAAAATTACCGTTTAAATAAACGCATAGCATCGATGGCATACTCCGATTTCTTGACGGGTATACCGAACCGTTTGGCCTTTATTGAGAAACTGAATGAGGCTATTACCAAGTTTGATAAAATTGCGATTGTCTTCTTTGATTTAGATGGCTTTAAGACCTATAATGATACGCTTGGCCATACCTTTGGTGATGCTTTATTAAAATCATTTACGAAACGATTTGAATCTTTTAATGATGAAGATACCTGTTTCGCCAGGTATGGCGGTGATGAATTTTTCATGTATCATCATTATGAGTCTAAGATAGATTTAAGAAGCTGGCTGGAAAATATTTCATCGATGTTTGATCATCCTTTTGAAGTTGAAAATAACCAGTATCCGCTCGATAGCGGTATCGGTGTGAGTTTATATCCCGAGGATGATACGAGTGTTGAACACTTAATCAGAAAAGCAGATATTGCGATGTACTATTCGAAAAAACGCGGAAAGAATTTTATTGAGTTTTATACAGATTCAATGGAAGTCGTCCTCAGAAAAGATAATGAAATTATTAAAAAGATGAAACAGGCGATAAAAAATGACGGATTCACAGTCGTTTACCAGCCCCAAGTAGATATATTTACTGGCGAAATCGTTTCAATAGAAGCATTATTAAGAATAAAGGATGAAACTATTTCTCCTGCAGTTTTCATCCCTCTGGCTGAGCATGGCGGGATAATCAATATGATTGGCAGAATAGTCATAAAAACAGTTATTGAACAATTAGCACTTTGGAAATCCGAAGGGAAAAAACTCGTTCCTGTATATATAAACTTATCATCGCTTCAACTAGAAGACGATGGTCTGCTAGATTATGTTCAGGATATGCTTAGCGATTATCAGATTGATTGTTCATATCTAGGATTTGAAATGACTGAAAGCGCGGTTATCAGTAAAGAAAAAACAGCATATGATTTTTTAATTAAATTAAATGAAATGAACATTCATACAGCGATTGATGATTTCGGTTCAGGGCATGCTGGTTTATCATACTTAACGAAGTATCGTGTTGAGTTTGTCAAACTTGACCGTCAGATGTGTGTGAAGTATTTAAATTCTGATGGATTACCGATTTTCAACAATATCGTCAACTTAACGAGATTACTGGGTTTTAAAGCTTTAGCTGAAGGCATTGAAACTGAAGAACAGCTTTCCTACTTAAAACAAACCGACTGCCGTTTAGTCCAGGGCTATTATTACTACCGTCCGTCTGACAGTGGTATTGTCGGTAGTTTGCTAAAAAACAATCAAAGAGATTCCGAATAACCGGAGTCTCTTTTTTTGCCGAAAATAATGAACTGAGTGCACAAAACTGTTTTAATATCTTAATTATGGTATAATTAACCAAAAATAATAGAATGAATTACACAGGTGATGAGATATGAACTATCCGATTAATAAAGATTTTACATGGCTTAAGTATATCCATATGACGAAAAATCTATCATTACTCAAATGGGAAAATCGTTTTGTCAAGTTTGCTTATTCTTTACAATCGGCTGGAAAAAACGTTTATAAAAAAACGATTGATATTCCTTCTAGAGATGGAAAAAAGATTACCATAGATTTGTTTTATCCTAAAAAAACAGAAACTTCATATAAAACTTTAATTTATTTTCCGGGCGGAGGATTTTTAATGAGAGCTTCACATTTTCACAAGAAAAACCTCTGTCATCTGGTCAGAAAGACGAATGTCCTCGGCATCATGGTTCATTACAGACTGGCTCCTGAATATCCTTTTCCAACATTTCTTTACGACGCTATCGATACGATACAGTATTTATTCGCTCATGCGAAAGAGTTGTCAATCGATTCTAACCATATTGGGTTAGGAGGAGATTCGGCTGGAGGAAATATCGCGATGGGTTTGGCGCTTTATAATCGCGATTATTTACATCATCCGATTCAGTCTGTCATGTTGGTTTATCCAGGTTTAGCAAAAGGAATCTCTAACGAAAGCAGAAGAAATTACGTCGATACACCCATGTTTAATGCGTCAATGTTCCCTCTGATTGAAAAAGTCGTATATCATCAGGGGATGTCAGGACTTGATTATTATGCTTTTCCACTAGAACACCCCAATCTTTCATCGCTTGGGAAAATTTATGTTGAGACGGCGGAATATGACTGCTTGAGAGATGATGGGTTGGAAGTATACAAAAGGCTGAAAGAAATCAACGCTTCAGTCACGCTGAATGAGACTTTAGGCACTGTTCATGGTTATGATGTGGTCAATAAGAGTCCGATTACTAAAAGTTCATTACAGAAACGCTGTGATTTCATCAGTGAATCTTTATCGTTCTGAAAAATATTGTTCAAATTAATCTAGTAATTATGATAAATTAATTGTATCTTCTTTTAAAAAGATGTGATACAATTCTTTACATACTGAAACAAAGAGGAAAAAATGAAATCAACATTATCAATCGATTCGCGTTGGCTCAGGTTAGACAATGCGGCTAAAATATATCCTGTAGTGGCAACTGAAAAGAACAGTGGCGTTTTTCGTGTCGCTGTAAAATTAAAAGAAATCGTCGATCCGAAGATTTTATCTCAGGCAGTAGAAGATACACGTGACCGCTTTCCATCATTCTTCGTAAAGATTCATCAGGGATTTTTCTGGTATTATTATGAACCGAATTTTAAACCGGTGATTATCAAAAGTGAATCTCCTTATATTTGTGCGGACATGAGTACGAAGAATAATGGTTATTTATTTAAGTTTCAGTATTTTAACCGAAGAATCAGTTTAGAAGTATTTCACAGTTTATCCGATGGAACCGGCG
The DNA here is from genome assembly GCA_937928185.1 of uncultured Caryophanales bacterium. Taxonomy (GTDB): domain Bacteria; phylum Bacillota_I; class Bacilli_A; order Izemoplasmatales; family Hujiaoplasmataceae; genus UBA5603. Next base: position 2,241 of record CALEZX010000007.1, on the reverse strand, counting down.
CATTTTCATTCTTAAAGACTGTTTTATATCGTTATCTGGAACTTAAGAATCACCAGATTATTAATGACGGCAGTATCATTTCACTCGATGAACGTCCTTCAAAAGATGAAATAGAAGATAGTTATAACGAACTATATACAAAACAGAAAATAAAAAAATACCCCAATCCTGTCGCTTACCGCATCAAAGGTAAATCTTTTAAAGATCAGGGGGGAATCGGATTAATCGGTGTTCAGGTAAATACGAGTGAACTATATTCTTTAGCAAAAAAGAATCAGGCAAGCGTCTCTGAATATTTAGTCGCATTGCTAAGTTATTCTATCATTCAGACTGGAAATCAGAAAGACCTGCAGAAACGTCCTTTGAGAATCAGCGTTCCGGTGAATATGCGTAATGTGTTATATTCGAAAAGTTTAAGAAATTTCTCGCTTTTCTTTAATACGACGCTTGATACACATGGCGTGATGTTAGGCTTTGATACCATTCTTTCAATTATAAAAGATCAGTTCCGGCATGAACGGACGTTAGAACGATTGCAGAGCCGTTTAAATGAAAACGTCGGTTTTGAAAAAAACTTCATCGTAAGAATATTACCGCTTTTCATCAAAAAATTGATTTTCAAAATCGGGTATGCCATTATCGGACATCGTCCTACAACAACGTCACTGACAAATTTCGGCATCATTTCTTTACCAAAAGATATGATTGAATATGTGGAAGGGTTTGAATTCAATATCGCATCCGGAAAAAAACCAGGTGTGGCCGTCACCACATATCAGAACCAGACGAACATTATGTTCAACCGTTGCATAAAATCTACAGATACTGAACATGCTTTTGTCAAGTTCTTAGTGAACGAAGGATTAAAAATTACAGTTACTTCCAATGACTGGGAATAAAAGACGGATACGATTTTCCGTCTTTTTTATTTTTGAAAAATCAATAAAAAAGAATATTAATATATTTCTTGTAAGTCTGAAATAGTGTTTGCCAGAATCATCGAAATAAGGTAAAATTATTACCGGATATTTGAAAGCAGGAAGATACCATGAACTTAAAAAGTCTTATCGGCGACCGTCAGTTTTATAAGCGTTTGTTTTCAGTAGCATTACCGATTGTTGCCCAGCAGTTAATCACAGCCTCCGTCCAGTTGGTGGACAACGTCATGGTTGGTTCATTAGATGAATCAGCCATTGTTTCGGTATCGACCATCAATCAGCTTTACTTTGTCGTAATGCTCATCACCTTTGGAGCGATGGGCGGAGCAGGGATTTTTAGTGCCCAGTATTTCGGTTCAAAAGATTATGATAAACTCAGACAGACGTTCCGATTTAAAATCCTGACGGCTTTATTTGTCTTCGTGATTTCAATGCTTGTTTTTTCTTTTTTTGGAAGGCCATTGATTGGACTATTTACCGATAAACCGCAGACGATTGAAAATGCGGTCAGTTATATGAATATCATCCGTTTTGGAATCTTACCTTGGGTATTATCCTTAGCTATATCGAATACTTTTCGGGAAATGGGCGTTACAAAACCGCTTATGTATATCAGCATCGTGGCGATTCTAACGAATACCATTCTCAATGCTTTACTCATATTCGGATTGTTTGGGTTCCCTGAATTAGGCATCGTCGGTGCTGCTTATGCGACGCTGATTGCCAGAATTGTTGAATTTGGATTATCATTCATCTACTTATTAAAACAGGGCGGAGCTTTTAGTACAAAGATAAAGGATTTATTTAAAATCGATAAAAAAATTCTAATTGGTATCTTTGCGATGGCATTACCACTGATGATTAATGAAGCTTTATGGTCAACCGGACAAACCATGTTTATGCAGGCTTATTCGACTAGAGGAGAATATGCTTTCGCTGCTCAGAACATTACCGGAGCGATATCTCAACTCGTGTTTGTGACGTTTGGGGGAGTAGCGACGGGTATTGCTGTTTTAGTCGGGAATACATTAGGTAAAAATGAGTTGGCAGAAGCAAAAGACAATGCGAAAAAGTTAATTGCTTTTGCGGTATTCTTTGCGGCATGTATGGGCTTTTTACTATTTATATTAAGTTTCTTTATTCTGAATATTTATTCAATTGCGGATGAAACAAAAGCCATCGCGCAGTTTAATATCCGCGTTAATGCTGTTTTTGTGCCGATCTATTCTTTTAACGTGGCGATGTATCATACTTTAAGATCCGGCGGAGATACCAAGTCGACTTTATTGATGGATTCGGTCTA
>CALEZX010000006.1 GCA_937928185.1 uncultured Caryophanales bacterium | reverse complement strand
TCTGAAACTGAACGCAATTTGCGTTCAGCCTTTTTTTTATAGTGGTTTTTTATATTAATCCGTATCCCATTACTGCTAAAAAATATAACATGAAAGCAAGGAAATTATTAACAAAATGTACGCCGATCGTCACATATATATTTTTCTTTGACCAGTGATATACATATCCAAACACAGCACCCATCAGAATATAAGGAATTGACTGGATGAAATCTCCATATGAGATGACATGCATTAGCCCAAAGATTGCGCCTGAAATAACAATTGCAGCAGGAGCACCGAAGCGACGGTCGAGCCATCCGAAAATAACTTTACGGTAGATGACTTCTTCAAGAATCGGTGTAAACACACATAATAACAGGAATAAAACAATTAACCGTGCTGGGTCGTTTGTAAACATCGAAGCAATTGTTTCTTCATTTTGTGAAGTTTCCGCAGCTCCGAGGAGGTTAAGAATAAACTGTGAAGCAATCATCGCCCCATAAACCATAATTGACCCAATGACGATTTTACCCATAGAACTGGAAAGATTGGATTTAAACTCTTTGAACCGTTTTTTAAAGTTATACCGGTCGATAAAGAGAAAACCGACGCCTAGAATCAATGCTTGCGAGAAATTGAGCATAACAGAATAAGCTGTATCGAAATCAAATGAATATGTATATTGGATTTCATCGATTTCAGAAGAGAAATAATAAGATTCGTCGAACGACATCATTTCATTAGTCGTGACGTGTTCTTCAGAAATATCGATATAATCCAATAATTGATTCTGATAATAAAATTCGATTGAGACGATTAGTCTCGGAATATCACGGTTATTGGCATTAAGGATATCACCGCTGACATGGACTAAGTAAGGATAATTGGGATCGGTTTCATCGAGTGATATCGAAAAAGTGGGAGCATTAACCGTCACAAGATTATCATAGATTTCCTGCGGATTGGGAAATTCACGATTATACATAAGCATCATTACCGCTGCCATCAGAATCTGAACGACAAAGTATACTGTAATCAGGATTCGGTTGACACGCTGTTCATGAAATAAGTCATCGATATCTTCTGGTTGTTGTTGCTGTTGCTGGGGAACCGAAACGGGTTTTTGTTCTGGTTGTCCCGAGAAAAATAAATCATCAAAATCAGTCATAGTCGCACCTCTCATTAGTATAATTATACTTTACAATTGTGATTTTTTAAAGAATTATTTTCAGCACTCAAAAATACCTTTATTTGACTTTTTGTAAAAATGTTATATAATTATGTTTGTGTATTTAAAGGGGTAAATAAATATGAAGAAATCATTCGCTGTCATCGGTGTCGGACGCTTCGGATTAGCACTCATTGAAGAATTGGTGAGTTTAGAAGCAGACGTTCTCGTCATCGATAAAAACTACGATAAAATTGAAAAAGTCGCTAAACTGGTTACAAATGCGATTTGTCTAGATTCAACGGACATTGAAGCATTAAAAGAAGTTGGTATTACCAATTATGATACCATCGTCGTCGCTACCGGTATCAACGTCGATAACTCAATTCTAACGACATTAATTTTAAAAGATCTGGGAATTAAAGATGTTTACGTTAAAGTCCAGAGTGAATACCATGCCAAGGTTGTTGAAAAATTAGGCGTCGAGGAAGATCATCTAATCTGGCCTGAACAGTCGACAGGAAGACGTTTGGCAAAGATTTTAGTCTCTGGTAATTTCGTTGATTATATCGAACTTGATCATGAATACAGTTTCATTTCTACAGAAGCAACAAAACGTCTGATTGGTAAAAACTTACTTGAATTAGAAATCAGAAAACGTTTCAGCGTAAATATCGTCGCTATCCGTCGTCAACAAAAAATCATGATTCCTTCCTCAACGACACCGTTTGAAGAAGGCGATGAAATTTTATTGGTCGGCCACAACTCATCCATTGAGAAATTTATTCTTTGGTTATCGAAATAAAGACTTTAATTAGTCTTTTTTTTCTTTTTTAGGTTTCATCCTATGATATACTATATTCGGTGATACGATGAATTCAATTTTAATCGCTTCAAAAAATGAAGGAAAACTCGATGAATACCGGCATCTTTTATCGGGATACGGCTATGAAATTAAATCTTTGTTGGATTATCCCGAAATCAAAGATACCGACGAACCTTTTTTAACATTTGAAGAAAATGCTCTTTATAAAGCGCAGACTCTTTATAATTATCTTCAACAGCCTGTTATCGCCGATGATTCGGGATTAATGGTTGAAGCGTTAAATGGAGAGCCGGGTGTTCATTCGAAACGGTTTTCTTCCGAAGGAACGACCGAAGCGAATAATCTGTTGCTACTAAAGAAAATGGAAGGTATTAAGAACCGTAAAGCCAGATTCATCGCTGTAATTGCCTATATCGATGAATCAGGAACCCCTCATATTTTTTCAGGATATACTTCAGGAGTAATTCTAGAAGCTCCTAGAGGAAAAAACGGATTTGGATACGATCCTTTATTTTTTGTCGAAGAACTGAATAAAGCATTCGCTGAACTGTCGATGGATGAAAAAAACAAAATCAGTCACCGAGCGAAAGCTTTTCAAAATTTATTCAGTTATCTGGAGAAACATCATGAAACTCGTCGTGTTTAGCGATAATCACCGAAATAAAGATGTCGTAGAGTGGATTGTAACAACTAATCAGGATGCGGACCGGATTATTTCATTAGGCGATTCAGAGATGAAAGAACACGAATTATCCAGTATGGGCATATTCGGCGTAAAAGGCAATTATCCTTTTGAACCCGATTTTCCTTTGGATTTAATCATGACTTTTGAAAATATCCGGTTTTTGATAACCCACGGGCACAGGTATTTTGTCAAAACGGGTTTATATAATATAAAAACTGCAATGATAGCCAACGATTGCGACGTCGCTTTATTCGGGCACACCCATCAGGCGTTGATTTTACTAGAAGATGATTTATTATTTCTTAATCCCGGATCGACGACATCGCCAAAACTTTTAATTAATAAATCTTATATGGTTATCACAATTGAAGACCGGAAAATATCCGTTGAATTAAGAGAGGTTTACACAAATCACCTGATTAAGAAACATCTCTCTACATTCAAACCAAGGAGGAGTGTTTATGGATTTTGAAACGCGGTTTAATGAACTGGTGTCAAAGCCGAAAGATGAAGAATTAATCCAGGAACTCACCCTGTTACAGGAAGAATCAATCAAAGAAAATGATGCGGATATCTATTTAAAAACCAGCCATCTGCTATTTGATACTTACGTCAATTTAGGCGATTATGACCAGGCTGTCAGTCTTTTTTTATCGATACTGAAAGAAAATCGTTTTGAGAGTTATAAAACCCTTGTTGAAATCATCGATAAACTGGTTCAGTTATTGCTGAAAACCGAGGATTTTATTCAGCTTGATGCGATACTTTCGATGAGAGAACGGTACTTAACCGGAAATCCTTCGCAGCAGCTGATGCAGAAGTTTTATAAAGCGGTATGTCAGGAAGGCCTTAAGCAATATTATGAAGCGATTAAAACGCTTGAAAGCATTACTGACAATATCTCAAATAATAATTTGGTATCTAAATACCTAAAATTATCTTTACTCTATCTCCGCATCAAACAGCCCCTTCAGGCGAAAGAAGCGTTTGAACGGGCTAAAATATTTGATAAAACCATGAAAAATGAAATGTTTTATCTGGTTGCTTCAGATATTGCCTTTAACGATCAACAATATGAAGAAGCGTTAAAATATTTTCAGGCGTTTTTTATTAAAACCAAAGTAAAAATCCGGTATTTAGACCGATTTATCTATATCAACATCGAACTGAATAAATTAGGAGAGGCTTGGCGTTTTTATAAAGAATATCTCCCTAAAGTGATGAAATCTGCTTCCAAAAACTACCGGATGCAGTTTTATCAAGCAGGATTAACACTCGCCGGAAAAGTTAACGATATTGATGAAATTGCAATTTTAAATGAAAGAATTAGATCTTTACAGTCCGTTAATGAAGAAGTTATCGATTCATTTGATGGGATTAAAGTGATGCTTACGTTTTCTTCAGTGAAAATTCGGTTTAAATCCGTCAGAGAGATTATCCTCGAAACATACCGCGTATTAGCCTCTTTAAGCGATTTTAATCGGTTATTATATCTTTTCCCCACTCTCGACGGATTAACGCTCTACACGTATAAAAAAGGGCTGTTAATTGAAAAAGTACTCAGCCGCCAGGATTATCAAGGAACGGTTCTCGAATCGATCATCGATCAGGATTTGGCTTTTCATTTATTCACAAAAGAAGATATCCTCAAGGAAAAAGATTATCTGACTAAGTCACCGTTTAACGAAAATGAATATCAGAGCATTTTAGCTTATAAAATAAGCAGCTCTTCTAATGTCGAAGGTTATCTGATTGCGATGACTGAAAAAGACCGTCAATTCGATTATATTAACCGGTTGTTATGGACGACTAAGGCCATCCTTGAAGAAAAAATAGCGATGCACAGACTGATTGATCATCATGAAACGATGCATCGTTTATCGGAGAAATTGTTATCAAGCAAAAATTTAGCGCTCTATAAAATCGAAGATAATCTGCTCTATCTTCAAAATGAAGAAAGTAAAAAACAACTGGAATGTGAAGAAGACTTCATCACTTTTGAGGACTTTCAGAAAAAAATAGAAGGACCGATGATTTATATCGATGATTTATTGAGAAAAGATGATTTCGATATCAAAATTAAACGGACTTCAGGAACAGCGACCTATCACGTGAATCTTTGGCAGGTTGATATGGCGATTTATTTACTGCTTGAAAATATAACCCCGAAATTAAAAAGCGAAGAGGATTTATCGCTGCTCGCGCATATAAATGAGACTTATCAGTTAAATACATTACATGCGTTACGGAAAAGTATTGAAGCAATGCAGGTCAGTTCGACGCTGATGGGTTTTTGGATTATGGGTGAGGGTTTATTTGTTTTAAAACGGCCGGAAAGACATAAGCTTTACCAAGCGCTTCAAAACATGATTACCGAAAGTGCGAGAACTCATCTTATCAGTCTGGCTTTAGATGAAGAAGAAGGGTTATTGTTACATTTAGCGACAGTCGATAAAAGAATAACGCAACGAATTTTTACGGAAATAAAAAAATCGATGAACGATCTGCTTAATTCAGAAGAATATCTCCATGCAAATCTTGATATAAAAATTGGTGCAGTCGTCATTCAGAAAAATATGAGTTTTTCTGATATTCTTAACGGACTGGATAAAACCAGGTTTGAAGAAACAGGTGATAATCTGATTTATTATGACAAAACGATTATCACAAAGGAAAATCAATATCAGCTTTTAAAAGAGCAGTATCAGACATTAATGAATCAAAAAAGAATTCCCCTGACCTTTAGTGAAATCGGTAATCTATTAACCAAAAAAATCGAAGGGTATTTTGTTAATGTCGATGAATACATCCTTCATGGTAAAATTGAGGATTTTCATGCCATGATTGACGAGCATCATCTGAAGATTAACTGTTTCAATCTCGTTTTGGCTAGTGTCATCCAGTCATTGAGTGATTTAAACTTAGCCACGTCACATACGGTTTTGATGATGATTTCCCTGCCGGCAGAAGTTTTAATCAATAGTGATTTGCTAGAAGAATCGTTAAAGAAAATCAGAAGAAACAAAATTCCGCTCGACCGTTTCGTTTTCAGAATTGACCGATTAGATATTGCCTATCAGCAATTTGAAGTTTTAACCTACATGAAAGAAAAAGGTGTTCGGTTAGCCTTTGACGTAACTATCTTCCAGGCGTTAGAACTGATGAGCACCCATCCTTCTTTAGTAGATTATTTACTGATATCTTCCGATTCAATGAGCGACGCCACGAAACACTGGTTTGAGGCGTTATCTCGTTATATGAAACAAAAGACGGTTATTATCGATAAAAATCAGTTGATTCAACCTGATACTTTAAGAGAAGCAAAGGTTTATTTAGTGTCTGGTCCTTTCAAAAATTCGTTGACGCTTGACGAAATAAAAACAATGATACAATAATTAGAACCGCTTAAAACAGCGGTTTTTTTTATTAATGTTAACGATTTAATCCATTAAATTATATAAAAGATGATAACGATTAAGTTTGTTTTTTAAAAAATCAAAAATCAATTCTTTGTTTTGCATAACAACTTGAAAAAACCATTTTACAAATAAATAACACAATCAAATAAGTAAAATTAAATCGTTTATAACATCAATATAAAAAATATGAAAACGGAGACACACTTTATTCACCGAAATAAAGTTTTTATCTCTTTCTATCTTTTTTCATTTTTGGTATAATTATGAATGTTTTTGGAGGGATAACCATGAGACAATTTTGGTGGCAAAATCGGAATATCTATCAAATATATTTACGCAGTTTTTTTGATTCAAACCATGACGGAATTGGTGATATCGAAGGTATCACCGCAAAATTAGATTATCTGGTCAAACTTGGTATTGGCATTATCTGGATTAGTCCGCATTATGATTCTCCTATGGACGATAACGGTTATGACGTCCGCGATTTTTATCAGATATCGAAAGATTACGGAACACTCGAGCAGTTTAAAACGCTCATTGAAAAAGCTCATCATGCAGGAATAAAAGTGATTACTGATTTGGTTTTGAATCATACTTCTGATGAACATCCTTGGTTTGTCGCAGCTAAGGATCCAAGCCATATCGAACATCAGAAATATCACGATTATTATATCTGGCAAAAACCGAAGTATAATCACTCTGGAGAACGGATGAGACCGACCAGATGGATCGGCTGGTTCGGTTCACCGGCATGGGATTATAATGAAGCTACCGATGAATATTATCTCCATATCTTCAGCAAAAAAATGCCGGATCTGAACTGGAGAAATTCTTCGATGCGTGAAGAAATTAAAGCGATGATTAAATGGTGGCTCGGATTAGGAATCGATGGATTCAGAGTCGACGCCTCAAATCATCTGGAAAAAAACTGGAATTTCCCCGACACTTTTCCCGGATACGAAAATTTTTCTTCCATTCCTAAACATCATGACTATCTGGAAGAATTAGGAAAAGAAATTTTTGTTCCGTTCGATATCGTTACCATCGGAGAATCGGGTGGTGCGTCGGCAGAGGAAGCTTTAAAATATGCCGGATACGGTTCAAATGAATTTAATATGCTTATTCAGTTTGGTCACTGCTGGGCTGACGTTGATGGAAAACATCCGAAATTAATGGGCAAATGGGCTCAGGGAAAATTAAGCGTATCCTCGATTAAAAAGAGTTTTAATCATTGGTATGAAATGTTACAGGATAAAGGATGGAATGTTGTTTACTGGCACAATCATGATCAGCCGAGAGTCGTCAGTCATTACGGCAATGACGGTTCCTATTGGGAAAAGTCAGCGAAAATGTTGGCAATGTCTTTATATTTTATGCCCGGAAACGTCATCTGTTACCAGGGAGAAGAAATTGGCATGACCAATGTCCATTATCACTCGATTGAACAGTTCAGGGACGTTGAAGTATTTACGGAATACCAAAATATGATAAATGCCGGATTAACGAATGAGGAAGCATTAGAGGTTATTAAAGCCAGATGCCGCGATAATGCAAGAACACCCATGCAGTGGGACGATAGCGAAAACGGCGGATTTTCTAAGGCTATTCCCTGGATTGATACGAATGATAACTATCCTTTGATCAATGTTAAAAAACAGGAAAATGATTCAGATTCAATATTGTCGATGTATCGGATGATTTTAAATCTCCGAAATACCGATGAAAATATCGGTTTCGGTCATTTAACTTATTTTAACATCGACGATGAACAGGATTATTCCTATATTAACCGCGGTAAAACAAAAGATTATCTTGTCATCTGTAACTTTAGCAGTCAGAGTCTGGAAACGACGGTTAAAAACGTTGATTTCTATGGTTTTATTCATCTGATGGGAAATTATAATGAATTACCTTCTCTTCAGCAAAAAATAAGTCTCAGACCGTTTGAAACGCATGTATACATTCGTGAAAAACGATAACGCTTGACTTATTAGGTATATTATATAATAATATAAGTGCGTTTGTTTGATTTGGTTTGACTGCAGTTTACTGGCTAAACTGCAGCTTGGATTAAAGAAATAAACGCCTTTTATTTAAAATAAAAATGCGTTAATAATCGAGGAGGATAACATGGGAAAAAAATTAATCATCATGAAAAACATATCCAAAAGTTTCGGAGACCAATTAGTTCTCGATAACTTTAACCTCTACATTAACGAAAATGAATTTATCACCCTTTTGGGTCCATCCGGCTGCGGAAAAACGACCTGCCTAAGGATTTTAGGCGGTTTTGAAACCGCTGATGAAGGAACCGTTGAATTTAACGGAAAAATCATCAACGATTTAGAACCGAATCAAAGAGAAATTAATACCTGTTTCCAGAAATATGCGTTATTTCCTCATCTGAACGTTTATGATAATATCGCTTTCGGACTGAAAATCAAAAAAATGAGTAAAGACGCCATCCATGAACGCGTTATGAATATCTTAAAAATGGTGAAATTAACCGGTTTTGAAAACCGGATGATTTCTACTCTTTCCGGTGGTCAGCAGCAGCGCGTCGCTATCGCCCGCGCCTTAGTCAACCGGCCGAAAGTTTTGTTACTCGACGAACCGTTAGCTGCTCTGGATCTGAAACTGCGCCAGGAAATGCAGTATGAACTGAAGGAAATGCAAAGAGAATTAGGCATTACCTTTGTCTATGTCACCCACGATCAGGAAGAAGCTCTGACGATGTCTGATACGATTGTGGTAATGGATCATGGAAAAATATTACAGATTGGCACCCCTGAAGACATTTATAATGAACCCTCTTCCCGATTTGTGGCTAATTTCATCGGCGAATCCAATATTATTAAGGGCGTCATGTTAGAAGATTATTCGGTTGAATTTTTCGGTGAAACTTTTGAATGCGTCGATAAAGGTTTTAAAAAATCAGAAGCAGTCGATGTTATTATCCGCCCTGAAGATTTAGACTTTATTTCGCCTTCAAAAGCTAAAATCGTCGGAATTGTGGATTCGTTAATCTTCCGTGGTGTTCATTATGAAATCAACGTTTTAGTAGAAGGAAAAGAATTAACCATTCACACGACCAAGCACAGGAAAATTGGCGATAAAGTCGGATTGTCAGTTGAACCTAACAACATTCATATCATTCCTAGAGATAACAATGCGTAGATTAAGACCATACGCCATTCCTTATCTCTTATGGATGGGAATATTCATTTTAATTCCGACGATAATTTTGATTATTTTAGGTTTTTCTAACCTTGAACTGTATAATTTAGGCGTTTTTGATTTAACGTTAGTCAATTTCAGAATATTTATCCAAGATCAGGTCATTAACGCTTTGTTAAATTCATTAATATATTCAGTGATAACCACCGTTATCTGCTTCATCATCGGTTATCCGGTTGCTTATTACTTATCGACTTTACCGGAAAAGAAACGGAAAATTCTTTTAGCGATGATGATTGTTCCACTTTGGAGCAATATGCTTTTAAGAATCATTGCGTGGGAGAAAATATTCCAGCCGACATCAATTATCAATGATTTATTCGGTATCAGTATCGATCTGTTGGGAACGCCGACAGGCGTATTAATCGGCATGATTGCGATGTATTTACCCTTTATGATTTTTCCGATTTTCTCCGTTTTGGAAAAAATGGATTATAAATTAATTGAAGCGGCTAAGGATTTAGGCGCAAGCGATTATCAGACGTTTATAAAGGTTACTTTTCCGTTATCATCAGGAGGAGTGGTTTCCGGTGTCATCATGACGATGTTACCGGCGATGACCTCTTTCGTGCTTCCTGCCAGAATCGGACTCGGAAAAATCAATTTGATTGGCAATATTATCGAGTCTAAATTTATGAAAGAAGTGTTAGGATCTTCCGGAGCTTCAATCAATCAGGGCGCATTAATATCTTTGTTACTGATGATCTTTTCTGTCATCTCGTTTGTACTGATTACGCGGGTTGACAAGGAAGGAGAGACATTGATATGATGAAAAAAAGCGTTAAGAAAAAAAGCCTTAAATTCATCGGATTATTCTTCACCGTCTTAAGCTATTTACTGATATTTACGCCGATTGTCGTCATCTTTATACTATCTGTCAATGCTTCTACGAAAGGTTATTCGTGGGAAGGCTTCACTTTAAAATGGTATGTGGAACTGTTTGAAAATGACGTCATGAATGAGCCGATTATGAATACGCTGTTAGTAGCGGTCAGTTCGACGGTTATCGCAACGGTGTTAGGAACCGCATTTGCAATCGGCATTAATGCATTAGAGAAGAAAAGAAGAGTTCAGATGATGGTGATTAACAACGTTCCTGTCGTTAATCCCGATATCGTCACCGGGATTTCCTTAATGATTGTTTTCTCCCTGTTAAGTTTCACTTTGGGCTATTATACCGTATTAATCGCACATGTTTTCTTTTCAATTCCTTACGTCATTCTTTCGGTAATGCCCAGATTGAAAAAACTCGATCCTAATCTGTATGAAGCAGGTCTGGATTTAGGTTGTTCTCGTATTTCAGGCGTTTTCAAAGTTATTATTCCTAATATATCTACCGGTATTCTTTCAGGCGCATTAATGGCCTTTACGATGTCAATCGATGATTTTATCATCACTTATTTTACCTCAGGTGCAGAATACATGAATGTATCGACATGGTTATATGCGACGCTCAGCCGCGGACGTAGTTTTACGCCGGCTGCGTACGCTTATAATATAATTATTTTCACCATCACGATAGCGATTATCCTCTTTGTTAATTTAAAACGTGATAGAAAGGAAAAAACAGTATGAAAAAAACATTCTTATTTGTGGTGATGATCACCCTTGTGATTGCCTTAATCGGCTGTTCTTCAAAACCGAAACTTTATGTTTTGAACTGGGGAGATTATCAAGACAGCGATTTAAGAAACGCTTTTGAAAAAACCTATAACGTCAAAGTGGTATACCGTGAAGTCGGATCGAATGAAGAAATGGCAACTTTGCTTCAGTCCGGATCGTCGACATATGATATTGCCGTACCAAGCGATTATATGATTGACAAACTGAAAGAACTGAATTTGATTCAGCCGATTGATTTCAGTAAACTAACGAATTTTGATAATCTGACCGTTATCCCTGAACTTTATGATTTATATGAATCTTCAGGATACGCCGATTATATTGTCCCTTATGCCTGGGGAACCATCGGTATCTTATATAACACTTCAAAACCAGCATTGAAAACATTAATTGAAGCAGAAGGCTGGGCGGCGATGTTCGAATATGGCGATACTTATAAAGTCGGTATGTATGATTCGCCGAGAGACGCGGTTGCGGCGGCGTTATTATATCAGGGCTATCATGTGAACAGCGAGATTTCAAAAGAATTAACCGCTGCGGAAAACGCTCTGAAGAACGCTAAATTTACCGCCTGGGGCGAAGATAACTTAAAAAGTCTCGTTATTCAGGGGACACTCGATATTGCGCTGGTCTATTCGGGAGATTATTTTTCCGAGTATTATCTGGCTATTGAAGATGATATTGAAATAAATTTTGATTATTACGTCCCCGAAACGACTAACGTCTGGGTCGATGCGTTTGTCATCACTTCAAATGCGCAAAATGTCGATTTAGCATATCAGTTCATCGATTTCTTCCTCGATTACGACAATGCTTTACAAAACTCCGATTATATCGGTTATGCACCGCCATTTGCGGAGATTTATGATACCATGGTCAACGATGAGGAATACGGCTATGATTTTGATACTTTTAATCCGTATCCGACTCAGACTTTCCGTCAGATGTATCAATACGGCTCTGATGCAAGAAGCGAAGCGTTAGTGTCAATCATCGCCAGAGCAAAAGCTTCAAATTAAACAAAGCGCGCTGACATAGCGCGTTTTTAACGTATTCATCGTAAAATACTTTATATTTATATAAAATTATGCTAAAATATAGCAATCAATTTAAGAATAATTTCAGGTGAAAAAATGAGTCGGACAAAAGAACGCGAATTAATGATCTCCGCGCTTTATGCAAGAAGCATGAGCGGAACGTATGATGATGAACTGATAACTGATGAAATGCGGAGAATGGTTGTCCAGGTTGAAGAAAAATATCCTTTACTGGACGAAATTATCACAAATCATCTTGAAAACTGGACGATTGATCGACTCAACTATGTTGATAAAATCATCATCCGTTTTGCAGTATATGAAATGAAATATACTGATACTCCTTATGAAATCATCATTGATGAAGCAATTGAATTAACGAAAAAATATACCAATCTAGACGATGATAAAGCTAAAAGCTTTAACAATAAACTTCTCGATAAAATAAAAACCAGTCTTTATAAATGAGGTGACGGCCTTGGAAAAAAAGATCATCACTGTCACTGCGCTTAACCGTTATTTAAAATATCGTTTTGATCAGGACGATAACTTAAAAGATATCCGGTTAAAAGCAGAAATATCCAATTACACCCGCCATAGCCGTGGTCATCTTTATTTTTCATTAAAAGATGAAACGTCACAGATTCGGGCAGTAATGTTTGCCCAACAGGCCCAAAAGCTCAAATTCGAACCGAAAGAAGGATCGAAAGTCGTTATCGAAGGCTATGTTACTGTGTATGAACCAAGCGGACAATATCAGGTCTTCGTTAACAATATGTCTGAAGAAGGGTTAGGAGATTTATACCAGGCGTTTGAACGGTTGAAAGTCAAACTGTCTGAAGCAGGGTATTTCAATCCTTTACATAAAAAACCCATTCCCGCTTTTCCAAAAACCATCGGCGTCATTACCTCGCCGACCGGTGCGGCAGTCAGGGATATCATCAATATCATTAACAGAAGATATCCGATTGCCAAAATTATTGTTTATCCTGCTTTAGTCCAGGGCGAAGAAGCAAAATACTCCATCGTCAAAATGATTGAAAAAGCTAACCGTGACCAGTTATGCGACGTGTTAATCGTCGGACGCGGAGGCGGATCGATTGAGGATTTATGGGCATTTAACGAAGAAATCGTTGCGAAAGCGATTTATGATTCCAGACTTCCCATTATTTCAGCCGTCGGGCATGAAACAGATACGACCATTGCGGATTTTGTCGCTGATTTACGCTCTCCTACGCCTTCCGGCGCAGCTGAAATAGTCGTTCCTGATCAAAAAACGCTTTTGGATACCGTGTCAGTATATCTAAGAAAATTAAATTTGTTAATCAATCGGTCTGTGGAGT
Organism: uncultured Caryophanales bacterium; assembly: GCA_937928185.1. Lineage (GTDB taxonomy): Bacteria > Bacillota_I > Bacilli_A > Izemoplasmatales > Hujiaoplasmataceae > UBA5603. The sequence goes on along the minus strand of CALEZX010000006.1, from coordinate 4,209 downwards.
CCGAAGTCCGTCATCTCAATACGATTATGAATTCATTTGTATTCACGAATCCGGGAAGGATTATCGAAAAACAGATGATGCAATTAATCCATTTACAGGACCGGCTGACGCATTCAAGACCTGATAAATTACTGAATAAAGCACAGGAAAATTTAACTCAGAACGAGAAAATGTTAGATAATTATTTTCAGAATTACCTGATGAATGAATCTAATCGATTCATCAATCTTACCGAAAAATTAGAACTTTTGAACCCTTTAAATCTGATGAAAAAAGGTTATGCAGTCGTCAAGAAACAGGGTGTAATTCAAAAGACGATTCAAAATCTGGCTGTTAATGATTTCATTGATGTCTCAATGGCTGACGGAACCGTTACAGCGACAATTGAAGCCATTAAGAAAGGTGAATAATGATGGAAAAAATGACGTTTGAGACCGCTTTAAAAAAACTTGAATCTTTAGTAAAAGAGTTAGAATCCGGCGAGTTAGAACTAGAAGTAGCCGTCAAGAAATATCAGGAAGGAATCGATTTAGCCAAGTACTGTCATGATTTATTGAAAAACGCTGAAAATGTCGTTGTTAAAATGATGAAAGACGATGATTTGGTCGAATTTCCAAAGCTTGAAGAATAATAGGTGATGTTTGTGGATTTACTGACGATTAAAGACCCTGAGTTTCTGAAAACGATGAATCAAAAGGAAATGGTCGAACTGGCGCAATCAGTTCGCTCTTTTCTGATTGAAAACGTGTCGAAAACAGGAGGACATTTTTCTTCAAATTTAGGCATTGTTGAATTAACAATCGCTGTTCATAAAGTCTTCAGTTCACCAGTTGATAAAATCATTTTTGACGTCGGTCATCAGGCATATACTCATAAAATACTGACGGGCAGGGCAAAAGATTTTTCGACGCTCAGAAAATATCAGGGATTGTCCGGATTTTTGAAAAGAAATGAGTCCGTTCATGATGTCTGGGAAGCCGGACATTCATCAACCGCATTAGCGGCTTTAGCCGGATTTGAAGTAGCCAGAACGATGAAAAAAGAAAATTACCGATGTGTGGCAATCGTCGGCGACGGAAGTTTAAACAGCGGATTAAGTTTCGAAGCTCTTAATTTTTTAGGCCATCAGAAAAACCTTGCGCCAATCATTATATTAAACGATAATGAGATGAGTATATCGAAAAATGTCGGTACGTTCGCCAAATTGTTAAATTCGATGAGATCGAACCGGACCTATATTAAAGCCTCAAAAACCGGGCAAAAATTCCCGTATTTTTTCAGGGATTTAAAAAACAGGGTTGGTCAGATGATCAGGGGTTTTGCAAAAAATACGACGATTTTTGATGAATTCGGTTTTAAATATTACGGACCGATTGACGGACACGATTTTAAAGCGCTTGAAAAATATTTAAAATTAGCAAAATCGCTGAATACGGCCGTGGTTCTTCACGTCATCACAAAAAAAGGCAAAGGATATCCTTTGGCTGAGAATGATAAAACCGGAGCTTGGCACGGCGTTAAGCCTTTTAATCCGGAAACCGGAGAACAGTTAACTAAAAAAGCAGAAAACACCCATTCGTGGAGTAATATTATCAATGAGTACTTAATGAAAAGAGCAGAAATTACGGAAGACTTAAAAGTCGTCGTTCCCGCAATGGTATCTGGTTCGGAATTAATCGAATTTCAGAAACGTTTTCCTGAAAAAATTATCGATGTCGGGATTTGCGAATCGTTTGCGGTTTGTTTTTCTGGGGCGTTAGCGCTTGAAAACAAGCCGGTATTTGTGCCGATTTACTCATCGTTTTTACAAAGAGCTTATGATCAGGTGAATCATGATATCTGCCGTCAGAATCTCCATGTTATTTTTGGGATTGACCGCGCCGGTGTCGTAGGCGACGATGGCGATACCCATCAGGGTATTTATGATATCGCCTATTTACGTCACTTGCCGAACATGATTATCACTCAAGCGAAAGATCCGATCGAAGCTTTTCAACTGCTTGATCTGGCTTTTGAAAAAATCAAATCGCCTTTCGCAATCAGATATTCGAATATTCCGTTTGAAAACTTCCCTTATCGGGAATTATATGAATATGATCCGATTGAACTCGGAACGTGGACGCAGGAAACGTTTGATGGAAAACTCAGTATTATTGCCTATGGTGATAATGTATTAAGAATGAAACGTCTGATTGAAAAGCATCAGCTCCCCGTCAATCTCTATAATGCCCGTTTTATCAAACCGCTTGACATAAATATGCTTGAAAAAATCGTTAAATCAAAACAGAAAACATTTGTGTTAGAAGATGTTTCCGTCAGAGGCGGACTCGGAAGCGCCATTTTAGAAGAATTGCATCTCCTTCATCTTTCTTCTGAGCAGTTCGAAATACTCGGATTGCCTGACAACTATATTGAACAAGGCAAAATTCATGAAATTTATCAAAAATATCAACTCGACGACGAATCTATCAAAACGTTAATCATCAAGAATCTTAATCTGAATCCTTTGGAGTGAGCCCATGATTAAAGCACTGACAGTTAAGCATTTTGCCATAATTGATGAAATGGAAGTTTTATTCAAAAACGGAATGACGGTTTTAACCGGAGAAACCGGCGCTGGTAAAAGTTTAATTATCGACGCCATCGGGTTGCTGCTCGGGGACCGTGCTAACCAGGAAATGATTAGAACAAACGAATCAACCGCATATGTTCAGGGTGTTTTTTCAATTGAATCGGACCGGTTAAAATCCAGTCTTGACGCTTTGAAAATTCCTTACTGGCAGGATGAAATAAAAATCATGCGTGAAATTTCGCTGTCTAACCGGAATGTTATTAAAATCAATGATATCACTGTGACGCTTAATCAGCTGAAAGACATTTCCCGTCATCTTGCCGACATTCATTCGCAGTTTGATACGCAGAGACTATTAAGTCCAGAGTATTATCTTGAATTAATCGATGGTTTCAGACCGGATCTGCTTAAGCCGTATTTTGAAAAATACCATCTCGATTTAAACAAATACCATGAAGCTTACCATAGTTATTTTAAATGGCTCGGACTGAAAAAAGAGTTAGAAGAAAAACTAGAAATGTATCAGTTCCAGTTAAAAGAACTTACCGCTCTCGATTTAAAGATCGATGAAGAGGCCTCGCTTGAACAGGAAGCCAGCGTCATGGCGAATTTTGATAAGATTCATCTTTCGTTACAAAATGCGATTACGGTATTTGAAAACGGACTGACCGATCAGCTTTATACCTTACAGTCAGAATTGTCTGATTTAACAACTTTCGGCGTCGCTTTAGGCAACGAAGCAGAACAGGCAAAAAATGCTTATTATGATTTAGAAGACCTGGAAAAAACGTTAAGAAATCATGTGAGAAATTTAGCTTTCGACCCAGAACTGCTCGATAAAATCAATGACAGATTAAATGATCTTGATAAAATCAAGAATAAGTATAAGAAATCAATTTCCGAACTGATCGAGTATCAGGCGATGATTAAACAGGCCCTCGATCAGAGTGAAAATTATGACGAGTATTTATTGAATGAAAAAAAGACGTTAGAAACTGCTTTTCAGTCGCTGGTAAAATCAGCGTTATCAATCAGTAAAATCCGTCATGAAATTGCAAAACAAATCGAAAAAGAACTGAAAATCGTCTTAAAAGATTTAGTGCTGCCGAATACGGAATTCCTAATCGAGTTCAAAGATAAAAATCTTGATGACCCCTTTAAAAAAGACCTTTTCGGATTAAATGGTATTGATGAAGTTGAATTTCTGATTTCAACCAATATCGGTGAAACGCTGAAACCTTTGGCAAAGACGGCTTCCGGCGGAGAAATGAGCCGGATTATGCTGGCATTTAAAACGATATTTATTAAAAGTCAAAACCTCTCGACGATGATTTTTGATGAAATTGATACCGGAATCAGTGGTTATGTTGCCAAACAGATTGCCAAAAAACTTAAAGCGATATCCGCAACCTGTCAGGTTTTATCGATTTCTCACGTTCCTCAGGTTGTGGCCATCGCCCATCATCAGTTGCTCGTGAGAAAAGAAGAGAAAAACAAGAGAACGCTGGCCTCAATTAAGGAACTGAGTTTTGATGAACGCGTTGAAGATATCGCTAAAATGATTTCCGGTGAAATTCTGACTGATGTTGGGATTCAGGGTGCTAAAGCTTTATTACTGGAAAATTAATATAAAAAAA
>CALEZX010000005.1 GCA_937928185.1 uncultured Caryophanales bacterium | reverse complement strand
ATCCTGAGCGTGATTTTTTATTTCATCATAATTTCAATACCGGCATGTCTGCCGCAATCTTCATATACTAAATGATTCTTTATATAGAAAGATATATATATTTCACCTGATAGTCCCTCTTTTATTTGTTCAATCATTTTGCCGTTTCTTGGTGAAGCTAAATCGATTTGATGATTTGATATTGCCTTAATATTAAGTTTGTATTTGCCTCTTTTTAAAGAAAATTCAACTAGATTCTTTTTGATATTTTTTGATAAAATCTTGGTTGCATTGTATGTAGCGAAACGATATTCTTTGTTTTGATAAACATAATTAGAAATCAGGCCTTTAAATGACATGCCTAAGAATGGTATCGTAGCATACGAAAACATCAATGATGTATCTGGATTGCTAAAGTGATTACTTTGAAGCCATACATAAGCTTTAGGAAAGGATTTACCCCAGTCTTTTTCGATATAGCCCTTCCCGTTATCAAATCGAACTGATTCTAGGTTTATTTTAATAATTCCTTTTAAAGTATGTGACATACTGATAACCCCGTGGTAACACTCCATAAAGTTAAAATACCCAAAAAATCCCATGATATTTGGTACGAGAATTGAGCTTTTTATCGGCGTCAGATTATTGATATATAATATTCCTTGTAGACTTATTTCATTATTTTCTAATTTGACAGAAACAAGAGAATCAGTAAATTTATTATCACCGATTGTCACTTCATATTCTTGATGACTATAATGAAAATCCATGATACTGTATCGAAAATAATACGTTTTTAAATCGACCGCATTATCAATTGTTCTCGAGATGAATACTTGAATGAATGCATGTTTGTCATCGTGATTTAAAGCTAATCCAGGAATAAAGGCTAGTGTAGTAAGCTCATCCTGAGAAACGAATTTATAATACCAGCCTTCAAAGTAATTATCTTTCTTTTTCTGACCTTGAAAATATTCGGGATGTAATAGTTTTTTGATGTACATTTATATCCTCTCATTACGTTTTTATTTGAAAGTATATCATATACTTTTTAATAAATGTAGCAATATGATGAAATAAAGCAATAAAAAAACCGATATAAAATCGGTTTATATTATGATTCCCATATTAAATCTACAAAATGAGGATAATCGATGAAAGGATTGCGATTTTTTTGGTAAGAATAGATTATTTCATTTCTGTTTCTTTCAAAATCGTCTACGGGGTCTAATTCATGCCATTCAAGCAATACATTTAACATCGCCATTTCATAAACAGCAGGAGCTTTGTTCACGAGTTCTAAGACTTGGTAACGAATGACCATATAGAATAAAATTCTGGCGACGTCTCCTTTAACAACGTTGGGTGGAGCATAAGAAGAACTCGTCGTTGACCAATCAAAATATTTATTTCCTCTTGAACTGTTTTCGCTTGGATCAGCGGGTTTTAAATTATGTAAATCAGCTGACATAGTACTATCATAATTAAGTAATGATTGCGGCCAGGTGTGTTCTCTGTTCCACGTAATTCCGCTATCCCAGACGCTGCTAACTGATTTTTGGGTATAAACAAGGATTACGTTATTCGGATTATATGGATCGCGGTCTGTTTCATCCAGAATGTATCTTGCAGCATCATAACTTTTATAAGTATAAGTGCTGACAATAGCTCTTAAGCCAAGTTCAAGCGCTTGACCTGATAATCCTTCGACAGACTGATAATAAGCGGATAACGTCACTGAACCGGTGACTGTAACTGTGAATGTTGTTTCTAATCCTAAAGTAGATACGGTTATCGTTTTAGTTCCGCTCGAAGAAGAATTAAATCCTGAAAGGGTATATTGACTATTATTTAATATGATATAACTTTCGTCTTCGGCGACTAATCTGACTTCAATCCCGGTTGGAACAAACTCTTCACCAACAGAATAATCTGTTTTTGCCGGTGGAGTAACCTGTAAGGATAAATTTGAAATCGTTGATGCTTCTTTAACATACACAACAAAGTTTGTTGTAAATGTTTTATAGGATACGGTAACGACCTTTAATCCGGTTGTAGTTGAATTAAAGCCACTTATTGTATAGTTATCGGATGATATTGGCGTTTTAAAACCTAAACCGTTAACTGATTCGACAACTAGTAAAGAAGTATCTAAGGGTTCGCCTAAGTCATAAACGGTCTTATAGGAACCGGATATGCTGATATCAACCTCGGTCTGCCACCAGGTGCCGGAAATGGTAGTTATAGTTGTAGTAATTTCGGATGTTAACTGAGTAGTTGTTGTGGTTTCCTGTTTTGTGAACAAATCACAGGCAATCGTTGAAGATGTTAATAAAAAGATTAACAGTAATAAAGATATTTTTTTCAGTATTGACTTCATGGATTTTCCAACCTTTTAATATTAGTGTTTAGTGTTATAAGTATAACACATTTTATAAAAAACACCAATTTTTATTACAATTCAGTTCTTTCCAAAACCTAAATATCATTCTTTAGTATTTTTAGAGCATTTACTTTATGAAATCGCTTAAAAATGCTATAATAATATACTCGAAACTTTTATAAAAGGAATGATAATTTGTTTAAAAAAATAAAGAAGTTAATCGAAAATAATCAGAAAATAATTATTTTAAGACATAAGGATCCGGATTTGGATGCTTATGGATCTCAGTTTGGATTATACTATGCTTTAAAAGCTAATTACCCAAACAAAGAAATCTACGCAGTAGGTGACTCTAACGGACTGAACAAATTTCAGCCGCTTGACGTCATAGATGAATCTCTATACCAGGAGGCTCTTGTATTTATTTTAGATACCGTCGCCAAACAAATGTTAGAAGGTTCTTTGTACGAACAGGCAAAAACACTGGTTTTGATCGATCATCACCAAAACGACCCTGATATTCATTTCGATGAATATTATCGCGATACGACTTCGTCGTCGTGTGCAGAAATGATTGCTTATTTTCTTTTGGAATCACAACTAAGTATTCCTCTTAATTCAGCGAATGCTCTTTATACCGGAATCGTTTCCGACACCGGAAGATTCTTATATAAAAGCGTAAGTTCTCGGACCTTTGAGATTTCCGGTAAATTATTGAATCTTGGTATTGATATTCAGTCGATATATAACGGAATGTATTCAGAACCCTTAAGAATGAAGCGCTTAAAAGCAATTTTCTTCAGTACGGTTGAATATACTAAAAACGGTGTTGCTTACCGTAAAAACGACTTGAATTTCTTAAAAGAAAATAATGTTGATACCTACAGTGTAAGCAGGGGAATGGTTAACCAGATGTCGGGAATTGACGAGGTCAGCATTTGGGCAAACTTTACATTTGAAGAAAAAACCGGTAAAATCTTATGTGAACTCAGAAGTAAAACATTGCCAATTGTCGATATTGCAAAGAAATATGGTGGCGGCGGACATTTACTCGCCTGTGGTTGTTCGGTTGTCTCTTGGGAAGAAACTGATTTAATTATTAATGATTTAGATCACTTATTGGAGGAAAATAGTAATGGATAAACAACAAATACTCAATAAAATATTAGAATATAAACGCATAATCATTCATATGCACATGCGCCCAGACGGAGATTGTTACGGAGCTGGCTTTGGTCTTAAACACATCTTAAAAGAATCATTCCCGGAAAAGGAAATATATATCGTCGGTGATACGGCTGATTATGTCAGATTTATCGGTGACGTTGACATCATTCCTGATGAATTCTATCAGGGTGCATTATCGATAGTTGTCGATACAGCGACGAGAGACCGCGTCGCCGATCAGCGTTTCGTCAAAGGCGATTACGTCATTAAAATCGATCATCATTTGCCAGTCGATCAATACGGTGATTATCAGTATGTCGATGTTACCAGACCGGCAACTTCACAAATCATTTTGGAATTTTATTTAGAATATTCTAATGTATTGAAACTAAATATGGATGCAGCTAAAGCTTTATATACCGGTATTGTCACTGATACAGGAAGATTCAAATACCGAAGCGTCACCGCAGATACTTTTAAAGCCGTTGCCCATTTATTAGAATACGGACTAGATTTTGGCGGCATCTTAACGATGTTAGATGTTAAAACCGAAAATCAAATGAAATTACAGGGATATGTTCTTCAGAATTTTGAAAAAACAACGAATGGCGTCGCCTATATAAAAATGACGCCTGACATTATAAAAAAATATGATGTTTCATTAGAAGAAGCAACCTCTTTAGTCAATGAGTTATCCTGTTTAGAAGATTGTCCGGTATGGATGTTATTTGCGGAATACGATAATAATATCGTCAGAGCGCGTCTCCGTTCCAAAGGACCGGCAATTAATCTCCTTGCCAATAAATACGACGGAGGAGGTCATCCGATGGCCTGTGGAGCGAATGTCGGAAACTGGGAAACGGTAGATAAATTATTAAAAGACGCCGATGATTTAGTGAAAGAATATAAAGAAAACTTAAAATCCGATGAATAGTCGGATTTTTTCTTTTATTTCATAAAAATAATGAATGAAAGTGTTTTTATAGTGTTACATTTATATATAGTATTTGTTATAATGATAGCGGTTAAAAGTATGAAAAATTAATTTGTCTCTGGACAATTCAATAATATAGACTATGATACTCTTAAATTTTATCTACGGAGGATATATATGTTGATATTCGGTGTCACAATCGATTGGGAATGGACGATTTTTCATATTTTAGGCGGACTAGCAATTTTTCTTTACGGTATTAACATGATGGGTGATTCTTTAAAGAAAATTGCCGGCAAGAAAATGAAAATGATATTAGAAAAAACGACCAACACGCCTTTAAAGGGAATATTTGTTGGTATTATGGTTACCGGTTTAATTCAATCATCTTCCGGAACGTCGGTTCTTGTCGTTAGTTTGGTTAGAGCGGGATTAATGACTTTGCCTCAAGCTGTTGGCGTTATTTTCGGAGCAAATATCGGTACAACGATAACCTCTGTTTTAATCGGTCTTGATATCGGAGCTTATGCGATGCCAATTATGTTTGTTGGTAGTTTTTTAATTATCTTTATGCAAAAGAAAAAAATCAAAGATATCGGCAGAACAATACTGGGATTCGGAATGTTATTCTTTGGTTTGGAAATTATGGGCGATTCATTAAAACAACTTGTTCAGCTTCCGGGATTCTCACAATTATTAATTAATGTATCTGAATACCCAATTTTAGGTGTTCTCGTCGGATTAGGTACCACAGTTGTTATTCAATCTTCCTCGGCGACCATTGGTTTGCTCCAACAATTATATTCAACCGGAGGAGTTCCGCTTATTGGCGCGATTGCGATTGTTTTAGGTGATAATATCGGTACGACGATTACTTCGGTTTTCGCATCTATCGGTGCACCTTCGGCGGCGAAAAGATCAGCCGCAATTCATGTTATGTTTAACATGATAGGTTCGGTTTTCTTCTTTATTCTGATTAAACCTTATTCGGCTTTGGTCGCTTTCATCAGCGAGAATTTATTCGGAGTTGATTATCTGACCGATAAGATGACGGTTTCAATAGCTCACGTTTTATTTAACCTTATCAACGTCTTTGTCCTTTATTGGTTTATCAAACAGATGGTCTGGTTAGTGACCAAACTCATTCCGTCGAAAAACGAAGTTGTCGTCGATGATATTATTTTAGATGAAACGCTGATCAACCGTTCAGGCGTTTTGGCTTTGGAAAACTCGAAAAAAGCCATCATTAATATGGGAAACGTCTGCCGGGCAATGTTTGAATACACTTATGATTTTTCCTTTGAAAACAATCATAAAAACATGGAAATGAGTTTACAATGCGAAGAAATCATTGATGGCATGGATGATAAGATTCACAACTATCTTGTCAAAATCGGCGCCGGAGAGTTAGGCCGTTATGAAATGACGGAGATGGCTAAACAAATCGATACGATCAGCGACTTAGAACGAATCGGCGATCATCTAACGAATTTAGTTGAATTCTTTGAAGAACGTTATACTGAAAAAATTGAATTACATCCGGAAGCCAAAGCTGATTTAATGGATTTATACTCGCTCTTAAGGAAAACACTACATCAGTCGTTAAAAGCATTTGAATCGAAAGATAAAGACATCGCAACGGAAGTAAACATCAGAGAAAATGAGTTGGATAAACTGGTTAAAAAGTATCGTAAAAACCACGTTAACCGTGTTAACGATAAAACCTGTTCTGAAACTGAAGCCGGGTTTTATGTTGATATCTTATCCAATATGGAAAGAATCGGCGATCATTGCAATAACATCGTTGTTAATGTATTAACAGAGAGTTATTCACATGATGATAATTTGTTCTAAAAAATCAAAAAAAATATTGAAATTATGATACTTGTATTTACAAACAATTTAATATATAATATGTAAAGCATAAAACAGGTGAATTATGGAAAAAGTCAAAATCCACTTTCAAATGGCTATCAGTGGGGAAAATGAGACCAAATTTACAACTGACGGAACTCGATTCGGGTCAAAATTATTTTTTACAGATGATCAGAATTTCCGTTATGTGATAGAATATTCTCAAAACCAGGTTAGAATTGAAAGACATGGACACACTTCGATGAAGTTAATCTTAATTAACGATGAAACTTCATCAGGAGAATTTACTTCCCAAGGATTATCTTTTCCATTTACTGTTAAGACTAAGCAAATATTACTAACTGATCAAGAGTTATCATTATCATATGATATGCTTGAGAATGACCAGGTTCTCACACATCATGAAATGAAACTAAAGTGGATTTTACATGGAAGGAACTGAAAAAATGACTGACATTAAACAATTGTCACTTATCGAAGCAGCTGAAGCGATTCTTAAACAAAACAAGTCTCCTATGACCTTTTTAGATTTGTTTAAGGTATTGAGTGAAGCAAAAGGATATACTGAATCTGAAGTTGCGGACATCATTAGCCAATTTTATGCGGACTTTATTATTTCAGCTAAATTTGTATACACCGGAGACGATTTATGGGATCTGAAATCTCGTCAGTCGATTGATCTTTGGGATAAAGACGGAGCGTATTACCAAGAGTTCCCAGAATACGAAGAAGAAGCTGAATTTGACGAAGACGAAGAAGAAGAGGAAGAAGTCGAAGAAGACGAATTCGAAGACGAAGAAGAGGAAGAAGAAATTGAACCTGACTTCGGTGATGAAACGTTTGAAGATGAGTTTGAAGACGACTTTGAAGATGAAGACGAAGAAGTATTGGTTGATGAAGAAGAATTCGATGACGACAAGTACAATGAGTACATGGACGACTACGAAGACATGTATGATGAATAAAATAAAAATCAATTGCTTTTGTAATTTGAAATTGTTATAATTTTAAAGAGCTCACTAAAATAAGGGTTCTCCAATCGGGGAACCTTTTTGCTTTTATGATTATCGACGAGGTGAAGAGTTATGAAACAAACCAAATTTATCTTTGTGACCGGAGGAGTTGTTTCCTCTTTAGGAAAAGGAATTACCGCCGCTTCAATCGGAAGATTGCTTAAAAACCGCGGTTTGAAAGTCTTTATGCAGAAATTCGATCCTTATATTAACGTTGACCCAGGAACCATGTCTCCTTATCAGCATGGCGAAGTTTTCGTCACCGACGATGGCGCTGAAACAGATTTAGACCTAGGCCATTATGAACGTTTTATTGATGAAAATTTATCGATTCATAGTTCTGTAACAACCGGTAAGATTTACTCATCGGTCATAGAAAAAGAGCGACGCGGCGACTTCTTAGGCGCGACCGTTCAGGTTATTCCCCATATTACGAATGAAATAAAAGCTAAATTAGAAACAGCTGCGAAAGAATCAAATGCCGACGTTATTATAACTGAAATCGGTGGAACGGTCGGCGATATTGAATCGTTACCTTTCCTCGAAGCCATTAGACAGGCGAGACGGGATTACGGATATACCAATACAATGTATATTCATAATACTTTAGTTCCATATTTAGAGACCACAGGCGAACTGAAGACAAAACCGACACAGCACAGCGTAAAAGAATTACGTTCTTTAGGTATCACTCCTGACGTTATCGTTCTGAGAACCAGTCATGAAATTACCAACTCAATGCGTGAGAAAATCGCCCTGTTCTGCGACGTAAAAAAAGAAGCGGTTATTCAGTGCATCGACGTTCAGATTCTTTATGAAGTGGCGCTGAACTTTAAAGAACAGAAACTCGACGAAATTGTTTGTGAACATTTAAATCTGACGACTTCCCCATGCGATATGACTGGTTGGATGTCTCTTGTCAATACGATTAAAACACTGGAATCTAAAGTCACTATCGCATTAGTCGGCAAATATACTTCATTACATGACGCGTATTTATCAGTGAGCGAATCTTTAAAACACGCCGGTTATTTTCATCATGCAAAAGTATGCATCAGATGGATTAATTCAAGTGAATTAACGCTAGAAAACAAAGATGAATTACTTAAAGACTGTCAGGGCATATTGATTCCCGGAGGATTTGGAACCAGAGGCATCGATGGAAAAATTCTGGCGATTGAATATGCAAGAACTCATAACGTTCCGTTATTAGGATTATGCCTGGGAATGCAACTTTCAATCATAGAATTCGCCCGCCATGTCTGCGGTTTGCCTGAAGCAAATTCCACTGAATTTGAACCGGAAACCATTTTTAACGTCATTGATTATCTGCCTGAACAATACGTCGGAATTGAACTTGGCGGAACGATGCGTTTAGGTTTATATAACTGTGAATTAAAGAAAGATACCTTAGCATATAAAGCTTATGGATCTGATAAAATAAAAGAAAGACATCGTCACCGTTACGAATTTAATAACAAATTCAAAAAAGTGTTCGAAAAAAATGGAATGATTTTTTCAGGGATTAACCCAGAAACCAAATTATGCGAAGTCATAGAACTTAAAAACCACCCTTGGTTTGTAGCTGTACAATATCATCCTGAGTTTTTATCCAGACCAGAAAAACCCCATCCTTTATTCCGTGATTTTATCGGGGCTGCATTAAAAAATAAGTAATTTACTGAAGGCTTTTATTAAAAGCCTTTTTTTTATCACATTCTTATGTTATAATTCAAAAAAATGTATTAGGAGGCAAATGAATGTTGCTAGAGAAAAAAATAATTGAAAAAATCATCGAAACCGCCCTTGCGACCGGTGGCGATTTCGCTGAAGTATTTTCTGAAGAAACTGTAACAGGATCAATTCAGACTGTTGGCGGTTTGGTAGAAAAAGCTAATAGCCGTAAAATATCAGGCGTTGGTATTCGGATTGCTCATAAATTACAAAGCGTATATGGATATACCAACAGTCAGAATCCCGATGATCTGATTAAACTGGCAAGCGACTTATCAAAATCTTTTTCTGATGAAACAAAAACCACACCGATTCAGTTAGGTGAATTGGAAATTGGAAAAAAACATCAGGTAAAAATAAGCCCTATCTCAGTGAAACAGTCTGAAAAAGTTGAACTTCTGAAGAAAGCTTATCAAGCAGCGAAAAATTATGATGAAGTCATCCAGCAGGTTATGGTCGGATTATCCGAATGGGTTCAGACGGTCGTTATCGCGAACAGCGAAGGACGTTATGTATCTGACACCAGAACAAGAATTCGCATTGGAATTAATGCTATTGCCGGAAAAGACGGCGTTATGCAGACCGGCTTTGAAGGGCCCGGAACCGGTAAAGGTTATGAATACTTCTTTGAAGATGTCAATATTGAAACAATTGCCAAAGAAGCCGCACGAATAGCTAAAACAATGTTATTTGCGGACGAATGTCCAAGCGGGGTTATGCCTGTGGTTATCGATAATCAATTTGGCGGCGTTATTTTTCATGAAGCATGCGGACATTCGCTAGAAGCAACGTCGGTTGCTAAAAACGCTTCAGTATTCTGCGGAAAACTTCATCAGCAGGTCGCTTCGCCTATCGTTACGGCAATTGATGACGGAACGATTGAAAACGCCTGGGGATCTGCTAATTTCGACGATGAAGGCTATCCGCAAAAACGACGTGTTCTGATTGAAAACGGAATATTAAAATCCTATATGGTTGATAAACTCAACACCAGAAGAATGGACCATCAGGCAACGGGTTCTTCTAGAAGAGAATCCTATAAGTATTCCCCAACATCAAGAATGAGCAATACATATATTGATAACGGTACTTCAACTTTTGAGGAAATCATCAGTTCAACCGAATATGGTCTTTATGCTAAAAAAATGGGTGGTGGCTCTGTTAACCCAGGCAGCGGCGATTTTAATTTTGCGGTCAGTGAAGGATATCTGATCCGTAATGGAAAAATTGCTGAACCGGTAAGAGGAGCTTCTTTAGTCGGCAACGGCGCAGAAATATTATGGAAAATTGATAAGATAGCAAATAATTTAGACCGTGCACGCGGAATGTGCGGTTCAGCATCAGGTTCAATTCCAGCGGATGTCGGTCAGCCGACCATACGTGTATCTTCCATCACGGTTGGTGGAAAGAAAGGAGCAAACTAAATGTTGTTCATCGATAAATTATTTGAAAAAGCAAAAGCCAAAGGTATGAGTGATGTTCAGGTTTTCTTAACAAACAACAGCGATTTATCAATCGAAGTATTTGAAGGCCAATTAGAAAAATATGAAATATCAAATTCCATCAGTATGGTCATCCGCGGTATTTACCAAGGAAAAATGGGGACATATTCTACTGAAGTATTTGATGAAGCGTTAATCGATACCATCGTCGATAATATGATTGATACCGCAAAAATCATCGATTCTCCCGATGAAGCGATTATTTATGCGGGTGATAAAGAATATCATGAACTGACCGATCTTTACAATGAAGAACTTAATGCGCTCGATGTCGCTAAAAAAATCGAAAAAGTAAAAGCATTGGATCAGTTATTTCATCAGGCCGATCCGCATGTTACAATCGTTGAAACGATGTATGCGGAACAAACAAAATCGGTTTTATTACAAAATACCAAAGGATTGAAATTATCAAACAAAGTTAATTCCTCGATGCTTGGCGGACAGGTCATCGTTAAAAATGAAAATGATCAGCGGACAGGATTTGATTTAATCATTTCTAATGATTTTAAGGATTACGACATTGAAAAACTTTCAAATACCATCGTCACCGATGCGGTAAAAACGCTTGGAGCCAAACCGATTCCCTCCGGTCAGTATGAAATTGTCTTCGATCGGGACGCATTAGGGATTTTATTGTCAGCTTTCAGTGGTATTTTTTCAGCTGAAGCCGTACAAAAAGGAATGTCCTTATTAAAAGGAAAACTCAATTCCAAAATCGGTTCCGATTTAGTCACTTTAGTTGATGATCCTTTTATGAAAAAATCAAGTCGAAGCCGTTCTTTTGACGACGAAGGCGTCGCAACCCGATATAAAGAGTTAATTAAAGAAGGCGTTTTAACCACTTATTTACATAATTTAAATACCGCTAAAAAAGATAAGGTATCTTCTACCGGTAACGGATTCAATGGAACGGTATCTGCAGTTAATTTAGGATTACTCCCGGGTCAGCATTCAAAAGATGAATTAATCGGAATGATTAAAAACGGTATTTATGTCACCGATGTTCAAGGTGCTCATGCCGGAGCCAATTCGGTATCAGGTGATTTTTCCTTACAGGCCATGGGCTTTGTCGTTAAAGACGGTCAGATAGGTGCACCGGTTGCTTTAATTACCGTTGCGGGCAATTTCATTGAACTGCTTCAGAACATTGAAGCAATCGGAAACGATGTCAAAACCGGATATTACGGAATTACATGTCCATCTATCAAAGTTAAGCCGATGGTTGTCGCCGGATTATAAAAATCAATTAAGGATTGGGAATCTCTCCAATCCTTTTTTCGTGTGTAGATTAGGTGAATAAACTTTACTTTATCAACGTTTTTTTGTATAATTATGATGTAAAAATATGAATTTTTGGAGGAATAAAAATGGGAATCATCTCAGCTGAATCAATGCTTAATAAAGCGTTCCAGAACGGATACGCTGTTGGACAATTTAACATTAATAATCTTGAATGGACAAAAGCAGTTTTACAAACTGCTGAAGAATTAAAATCACCGGTCATTTTAGGGGTATCTGAAGGTGCTGGAAAATATATGACTGGCTATAAAACCGTAGTAGCAATGGTCAACGCCATGATTGAATCTTTAAACATTACCGTTCCCGTCGCTGTTCACTTAGACCACGGAACTTATGAAGGTGCTAAGAAAGCTTTAGAAGCAGGATTTAAATCAATCATGTTCGATGGTTCGCATTATCCAATCGCTGAAAATATCGAAAAGACAAAAGAATTAGTCGCTCAATGCAAAAAAATGGGCGTTTCAATCGAAGCTGAAGTCGGCGCAATCGGCGGAGAAGAAGACGGCGTTACCGGCAACGGTGAATTTGCTGATCCGGACGAATGCAAAACCATCGCTGATTTAGGTGTCGACATTTTAGCTGCCGGCATCGGTAACATCCATGGAAAATATCCAGCTAACTGGAAAGGTTTAAATTTTGACGTTTTACGTGCAATTAAACATAAAGTTAATGAAACCCCGCTAGTTTTACACGGCGGATCAGGAATTCCTGATGATATGATTAAAGAAGCGATTTCTTTAGGTGTCGCTAAAATCAATGTTAATACTGAATGTCAGGTGGTATTCGCAGAAGCAACGCGTAAATATATCGAAGCAGGAAAAGATTTAGAAGGAAAAGGATTCGATCCGAGAAAACTTCTTGCGCCTGGTACAGAAGCGATTAAACAGGTTGTTCGTGAAAAAATGATTCTGTTTGGCTCAGTAAACCAAGCATAATATAGAATTGAAAAACCACTAACAGTTAGTGGTTTTCATCTATTTTAGATAGAAAGGATAACCTATGGAAGATTGGTTAAAAGCATTTGCTTCTTGGGATAAAGAGAACCATGAATTTATCGAGGAGCTGCATGAACATCAGTCGATTCTATATGATCGTTTATATCCGGTTTACGCAGTTTTAGAATCAATTTCAAAACAGTCGGCTTCCGGTGAGATAGAAGTCAATGACGATATCGATAAAATCATATCCGTCGGACTTGAATTTCTTCATGATCAAGTAGATACATGCAAACTCTATATCGATACCAAATTCAAAGGCGATTTTCATGAATTTTTAACTTATGATCAGATTGTCAACGCCATGTTTTTTATCGATGATTTGAAATATGAACTAACGGAAAAAGCCATTGATTTTGATCGTGATTCTTTAGAAAAATTTGAAGATGAACTCGAAGATTTAATGAACGGAAAGAAACCGTTAAGTCCCGATTTAAATCTGTATATCGATGATAAATTATCAAAAGTCACCGATAATCAGAATGTTGATTTATACGGAATCGTCGATATCTTTACGGATATCGCCGATACTCTGGGTTTAGATTTATATACCGAAGAAGAAATTCTTATCGGCAGAGATATTTAAGGAGGGTTTTATGTTTAATCGGAAGAAATATATTATCACTTTAGTTACTGTTCTCGTTATTATGACCGCCGTTGTGGTTGTCAACACAATTTTACCTGAAGATAAGCAAATCGACTGGCTTTGGATTATCCTGATTGGATCGGCTGGTTACCTGTATTTAAAATATCGTGTCAGCGGACCGCTTCAGATGTTCGCTTCAAAGTTTACCATGCTCGTCGATTATGATATAAATGTTGCTGAAGCTGAGAGAATGGCATATGAAGGTATGGTCAACGCTCCAACGAAAAACGTTGGCGAACTTTACCGCGTTTATTATGGAATGTCGCAATACTACAGCGGAAAATACGAAGAAGCGATTAAGACTTTTAATTCAACTGAATTGAAACGCTTAAATGTTTTATATCATATTCTTATCTTTGCTTTTACTTGCTACAGCGCTTTTGAATTAGACGACATGGAATTATTTAATACCACTTTAGAAAGATTGAAAAATACGAAAACCCGGGTTCCCGGAAAATATCTCAACTTTGTTTCGAGTTATGAGGAAATTCTCGAAGCGATGAAGAACATTGATACATCGTTAGATAATTATAAAGATGTTATCGAACGTCATTTTTCAAGAAATGACGGATATATTACAACAAAACTTATCTATAACTATCGTTTGGCATTATATTATGAAAAATTAGGTGACGATCTCGAATGCGACAAGTGTCTTGCGTTTGTAATAGCGAATGGAAAAGAACATCACACCGCTTTAGGAGCTATCCGCAAATTTAAAGGTTTAGTTAAAGTCGAAGACTATATTATAGAAGAAGAACCAATTGAAGATGTTCGGCCTGAAGAAGTAGTTGAAAAAATAGAATCAGTTGAATCAGAAGAGCCTTCTGCCGAGACTGACGAAGATCAAAAAGAAGAATAATCATTTCTTTTGATTAAATAATTAGATAAAGCAGATGAAAAAAGTCATCTGCTTTTTTATATAGATAAATTATAATTACAAGTGCAACACTATAAATAAATAGATATTAAAAGGTTC
>CALEZX010000004.1 GCA_937928185.1 uncultured Caryophanales bacterium | reverse complement strand
AGATGAACGGGCTCACCGATTAAAACAAACGGAACGTTATCCTGTTTTAAACTTTCTACGGTTTTCGCATCTAACATCGATGAAGGCAATATGACACCTTCTGTTCTTTTGCTTTTAATCAGCCAATCCATGACGGATTGTTTCTTCATGACCGTTTTCAGATTAGCAACGATAAAACTGTATTCTTTCGAATAAACCTGTTTTTCAATTCCATGCATGATTTCATAGAAAAACGGGTTCTGATAGGATTCGGCGTCATCGACGTCAACGAGAAGAGTAATGGTATAAGATTTATTGGTCGTTAAACTTTTCGCAAATTGATTCGGCGTATAGTTTAAACTTTTCATAATGCTCAGTATCCGGTCTTTGGTTTCTTGAGGAATGGACGGACTATTATTAATGGTACGAGAGACGGTTGAGGTTGATACTCCTGCAGCTTTCGCTACATCCTTAATATTTGCCATATAGCCTCCAATAATGATAAGATAAAGCAACCGATTGCATTAAAATACACGCTGATTTAAAACTAAAATACAACTATTTTGAGGGGTTAAGAGATAAAATGAAATAAATTTACGCAATCGGTTGCGTTGATTACAGATAAAGTTTATCATTTTTTGAAAACGCTGTCAATAGAGAAAATTATATTTTTAAACAATAAAAAAACAACATCCAATAAGGATGTTGCTAATAAATAACTAAAACTATCTGTGAATGACGATAATTCCGATGACCGTATCTTCGCCAACAGTGAAGTTATAACCGATAATTACGTTTCTTGTCGGATTTGCATTAAACAAAGGATCCAGAAACTGAGAAGAAATCGTTAATACGGAATTGGTAACGGAATAATCGTCTTCAGTAATGTCGTTTCCTGATAATCCGGATAGAATGCCATTCATCGCTTCAAAACGAATGTTTAAATCATGATTAACGGTTTGAATGTAAGTCTGTCCATAAACCAAATATGGTTGGTTAACATCGTTGAAAACGATATTCAACTCGATGATTCCATTTGAAGTATAAATTAAAAGATAAGGCGTCCCATGATAAATCGTATCTAAATAGCTCTTTTTGATTGATAATAAGCCATCGCTGAACGTCCAGTTATCGCTATTAATTGGTTCTTCTTCGATTGAAGGCTTAATTTCATTGACTGCAGATATATTATCGATATCAACCTTTAAATCATCATTTAAATAAACAGAATACATTACATTAAGAGAGATATCTGCTAATTCAAAATTAGAATACTCAATAGTTTCCGTTTCAGAAGACTGACTAACGATATTAACTGCTCTTACTGTAATTGAATAAACCCTATTATCCTCAAGCTGCGCTAAGTTATAAAAGTTCTGATAAACCTGATGTTCTTCGCCGTTTACCGTAACGATATATTTTAAAGCTCCTTCGACGCTATCCCACATTAGAATTGAAGCAGATGTAATCTTAAGATTTTCAGGCGTAGATAATTGAGTAGGTAAGAGCGTTGCCGATACAACCGTAGTGGTTGTGGTTGAAGTAACTGATTTATTTGTTGTCTGTGTAGTTTTATCACATCCAATCAAAGTAATCGTTAATAACATGATAATGATAATTTTTTTCATTTTATTACTCACGCTCCAAATATCAGTTCTACCCATTCAGGATGATCGATAAACGGATTTCTGTTTCCCTGATAAGAATAAACTAAATTATTTCTTAATAATTCTGCTTCTGATACGGGATCTTGTTCATTCCACAGTAATAACGTAGCTAAATCGCCGATGTTATTTGAAGTCGAAGTCGTTAATCCGTTAGCTAATTCTAAATCGATTTCACTATTATTGCCTTCATAACGGACAGCCATATAAAATAACATTCTCGCAATATCGCCTTTAATATCGTCTCTCGGTTCAAAATAGGAATTACCGATATAGTTATAGGTAGAAACAGTACCATAAGTATCGCTAACTAACGTTGAACTGTCGTGAACAGTCACAATACCAAAATCAAGATCTCCTCGATCAGCATTTACCGATACGTCAGTAGCCCGGATATGATGCAAATCCGAATAAGCGGGCAATGCTTCATCAATACCATGTGATTGCGCCCAGATATGCTCCCGATTCCAGTAATCCTGATTTCCTGTCGACCCAACGAATGTTTCCGCTGACTGACTGCGGTTAGTATAAAATAACAGAACGTTTCCGGAAACATTCGGATCAGCGTCTACTACTTTTAAAATATTAATTATGGCAGTATATGAATAACTCGTATGCTGATCAATGACAAGTGATAAAGCATCTTTCCATGATGAAGCAGTTGATATTCCCGTAGATTCAGCGTAATAATATCCGCTTGAACCAGTTGTATTTAATGCATTTTTCCAGTAATCCGTTTTCGATAATTCAATTGGGTTACTTCCGTAATATTCAGAGTTGATAGCATATCCACTGCCGTTAATACTGACCGTGATTGTTCCGTTTCTCTGACTCATTCTCGATTCACTCGACCAGTTACCGCCTGTTACTGAATAGACTGGGACTAAATTAGAGCAACTGTAAATTCGTGATAAAGCAGCATATGTCGGATGGTTATACGAATTTCCAAGAAAATCGCCGTTTGTTACGATAGCTACTTCCGGGGTTATATTAGTTAATAATCCTGATGTTGTCGCGTTAGCGGTTCCGTGATGGCCTAATTTAAAGATATCAACGTCGCCAACAAGCGGTCCATAAACCGCTTCTTGGTCTTCTTCTGCATCACCATTGAATAAAACACGACTACCGAAAGCGTTCAATGTGAAGACTATTGACGAGTAATTAGCGTTTGCTGTCAATAGATAGCCAGTATTATAAAACTCTAGTTCAACATTTTCTTCTATTTGTATAGTCGGATTAGAACTGGTTGCTAAATCATAAACATAATAAACTGTTGAACCTTCGGTAACTAATGCTGCTTCAAATGTATTTCTTAAAACTGTCGCTATCGATGAAGGCGTCGAATATAGAATTGCATTAGTAACTTCATAGGTATCAATTACTTCAGTAAATCCACCGATATGATCAGCGTCTTGATGAGTTGCAATAATATATTCAATTGTTCCATCAGTAACATAATTCGATAAGAATGATAATAAAGCGTTGGTAGCCAAAGAAGCATTTTCTCCTGAATCGATTAAGATATCGATGCCGTTATACTGAATTAAAGCTGCTTCTCCAGGACCGCCGCCTGTTGCGCCAATATCTATATAATGAATTAAAACATCCGTGGAAGTCACATAAGATTCAATTTCATAAGTTAATGTATCGGTTTTTCCCTGATAAGTAATAGTTAATAATCTGACACCGATGGTTGTCGATGAGAAACCTGATATCATACCAGAGGTCATTGTTTCTATTGAAGCTGACCCATCGGAATAAAATACTCTGATGTAACCATTCGTTAAAATAATACTATCGTTAATCAAGTATAATCTAGTAGGTAAATGGCCTTCTATCGACGTTACAGTCTTTGCAACTCCTCCTGAATAAGTATGGGTATCAAGTCCCGAAGAATAATCTGTTGCGTATCCATCCCATTCTACTGAAGGATCAAAAGCTCCTGTATTTGTTCTGCCGCTATAGATGCTTGATTTTCTAATCAAAGAATTATCTGCGGTTGAAGTTAATCCGCTTCCCCATTCGGTTCCGGGATCAACTCCTACCTGTCCGAAAACATCAATAACAGTACTGCTTTTAACCAATTGTATTGCATCATTTCCATTAAATGTTAATGACCCTGAAGTCTTATCTGTCATTGCTAGAATGGTAGCATTAGCACTCGTATTAGCGACAACATAAACATCATTATTTAGTAAAACACCTGATAATGAAATCGTACTGGAAGCAGTTGAGGATCCGTTAGAAAATATCTTAATTTGATAAGCAGATATATCAACATTAGATCCAGTACCATTATAAATAGCAATTGCTTTATTATTACTAGATCCTTCAATATAGTATGAAAAGAATAAATCAGTAGGATAAACAGATGAACCAGATGAAATTACTTCATCATAAACTGTCATTAAATCACCGTCTCTATTCGCAACAATCAAATATGCACGATATGACAGCCAATTTGTTACATTTGTTGGAATACTCATAACAAATTCGTTTGTTAGTGGGTTGTATTTACTTCCCTGATATCTGGTAATACCGGGAGAATTTAAATCAATTACTCCTTCAGTTCCTGATACAATCATTCCATGTTCGACGTAATAATAACTTTCAGGATAATAGAACTGACCTAAATAGGTCTGATATCCGCTTCTTAAGTTTAAGTTATCGCTGACAGTTACCATAGGAACTAAAGTTAGTGTATCAGTTGAAAATACTGCTTCTATTGTTAAATCATTAACGACAGTAAAGGAATAAGTTGATAATCTTGAGACGATTTTGTCTTCAGATTTCCAGTACTGAAAATATTGCCCCGCTTCTGGTGTATCAGCTGTTATTGTAACAACAGTATCATAAGCATAACTTCCATCGCCAGTCCCATTAATTACGCTTAAAGTATAATTTGAAGACGCTATAGACTGATATTGAAGCATAAAAACAGTATTGCTTGTAATGCTGTCCAGAGAATAATTCCATTTTGTAGAAGAAACAACATAACCTAGTTTAGAAGGTAATGATTCTAATGGTATATCAGTAGCATTTCCACCTGAAGTCACATACTGTACATCAATTAGATGACCATTTGCATCCATAAACAAACAAGCGTATTTATCTACTGGTCTGAATACGGCGATAATATGGGAATTTGAAGCTACAGTAAATGCATAATCAATAGGTAAGGATTCATAAATAATGCCATTATAGATATAATATGCAAAAACATATCCTTCTAAAGAAGATAAATTACTTTGAAAGGATACTTTAGATCCTATTTTTTGATTAGTAATTTCATTAGAAACCACATTAAACTCATCAAAATAAGTATCAACTTGAACCGTAACTGTAGATTCAGCAGAGATAACAAAATGACGAATTGTAAAGAAACAACCAATCAATATAAATGATAAAACTATTAATAATTTAGTTTTTCTAGTCATCTATAATGTCCCCCATGTTATATTATGTATCATTATACCAAATGAAGTATCATTTGAAAAGAATGGCGCCAAACTTAATGGCGCCAGAATTAAACTAACTATAAATTTTTATGTTATCGATACATAATCTAGCATCATTGGCGTTTAGTTTGCCACCTTCTGCATATATTCGATATTTAGTACCAGTGATAGTGGTCAAAGTATAGGTATTAATAGAAAGAGAACCGTTGAGATAAGTCTTTAAGTCTTCAACCACATCCCAACTTGATGTTGATGAATTATATACTTGTAATTCAATTTTTGTGAATAATGAAACAGCCGTAGAATTCCAATAATATAAATCAAATTCGATTTTATTTATAGTACTTGTACTGTAATCCATTTCAAAGAACGAAATACCTGTACTATCTCCCAATCTAGGAGATATAATCGCCGCTTTAGTAGCCCCAGTAACTGAAGTGGTAGTATTAGCAGCTACTCTAGCAACAGATATAGAGAAATTTGAACTTGTAATAATATTTTGTACAGTATATGTTCCCGTATTATAAGAATTAGTAAGAGTAGTTGTAGTAAAATTAAACTCATATATTTTTTCTAGTGTTTCACCAGTTATAAAAGTAATAACTATAGTTGTGTCAGAAGTAATATTAGAGACTATATAACTAGTTGCTCCTTCAAGATTAATCGGAGATCCCCCATTTATTGTTAGATAGTCAGTTTTATACCCAGCTGCTGGAG
Organism: uncultured Caryophanales bacterium; assembly: GCA_937928185.1. Lineage (GTDB taxonomy): Bacteria > Bacillota_I > Bacilli_A > Izemoplasmatales > Hujiaoplasmataceae > UBA5603. The sequence goes on along the minus strand of CALEZX010000004.1, from coordinate 33,859 downwards.
AGAATGTTAATGTAGCACTTCCACCATCCATGACACTTGATACTGAAGAACTAACTGTACCATTTCCAGTAGATGAAGCAGAAATAGTATTTAAGGCATCAAATGTTACCACTACTGTTTGTGTTGAAGTAATGTTATTAATGGTAAACGTATTGATTCCGTCTAACTGAGTAACTATACCATTAACAGTAATGTAATCCGTATAATATCCAGATGCAGGCGTAATTGAAATCGTTGAACTGCCATCTTCGACTACACTAGTTGGACTAGCACTGACTGTACCATGAGCTTCATTTGCTGCTGAGGCATTAATACTATACATTACAGGAGCTGTGATTGTCCATAAAACACTAGATCCAACAATATAATTTTCCGAATAAAGCGAAATATAAACTGTTCCTTCAGCATGAGCAGTAACTAAGCCATCAGCGCTGACTGTTGCTATGGTATCATCTGAACTATCCCATACACCATCACGAATTGAATCCAATGGGTTATAAACTGCTGTTAATTGTACAGATTGACCAACCATTAATGTTGGACTGTGGTCATAACCTAGAGATCTAGGTTCATCATTTTCATGATACCCAAGTTTCGATATATCATCTTGAGGTAATGCGAACCATTCACCTGGATACCATGTTGATGTTGGTTGATTGACACCCACATTCCGGACAAGTGTATATTCTGCAGTGATGATTCCTTCAACTTCCCAAGCAGTTCCAGGATCATTACCTATTATGCCAATAACATCAATAATCTCACTATCACCTTCATAGAAGATACCAATTGCATCATCACCATTGAAGTTAGCAACTCCATGAGTAATGTCTGCTATGGCTAAAATAGCTGTGTTAGCACTTGAGTTAGCAATGGTAAATACATCTCCAGGAGACAATGTTCCCGATAAACTAAGAGTTGATCCTGCAGTAGTACTGCCATTTGTATATAGTCTAATTTGATACTCAGTCAAATCAATTGTATCAAAGTCAGATGGATTATATATCTCTATCCATTTATTATTACTAGATCCTTCACCATATTCTGAGATAATAGGATGATTTTTAACAAGTGCTGTATATCCCATCTCACTTAAATGAGATAAAGATACAGGGTCATGTGGATCTATATATGTCACATAAATATTTGCATATAATCCCCAGTCAGCATCAAATGTTGCGACAAACTCTCCTGTTTCAGGATTCAGGTTTGAAACTTGATATTTTTGGTCGATATCATAGAAATCTCTGATTCGAATACCATATTCAATCAGTTCATAACCTTCAGGTAAATAGAACTGACCGACAAAGGTTACTTTATCTTCTCTTAAATATAAAGGATTGCTTAAAGTTGCATATGGAAAATCTTCAGTCGGATAGGTATCATATTCAGCAATTAAAGTTTTATCTTCATAAGCAGTAAATGAATACGTTGGTAATATACTGACAAAATTGTCAGAATCATCTCTCCAATAACTGAAATACTGTCCTTCCGGAGCAGGATCTGCAACAGCGGTAACAATACTGTCAAAATTATAAGTACCAGTTCCGGTTCCATTCGTAACAGTAATCAAATGTGTACTAGGAGTTTCAACAGGAACATACTGTAACGTTAAAAACGTATCTGTAGTGATATTATTAAAATCGACTGTCATATCCCATTTTGTCGGTGATACAGTATAACCAGGTTTATTTGGCAAAACAAGACTTGACTCTTTAGCAGAGGTATAAGGATCTTCAGTCGTGACGTACTGCCAGTCAATTAATTGTTTATTAGCATCCATAAAGCAGATGACATTTGCACTAGTTGGCTTGTAGACAGCCGCAATCATCATATTTTCGGTAATCACGAACTGATAATTATAAGGTAAATCCTGTCTTATAAATCCATTTACGTTCCAATAAACGAATTCATATCCGGAAGCCGACTCCCCAATACTGGTCGACAACTGAACCTTTGAACCATAATTTTTCATTAGCGGAAAATAAATAGGCGTGGCTTTTGAATCGGTGAAGACAAATAACTCAACAGGAATAGAATCACCCAGTCCGACTTCTCCTTCAAAATCCTGAACAATAACCGGCGCTGCTTTTACGATGCGGGCACACATGAAAGTCATAGCTGCAATAGCAAAAATACTAAGGACTATTTTTTTCATAATGGCATCTCCTAAAATACTTCTTCGCCGCAAAAGGTTGATTGACCTAATACGCCGCTTGTCGCAATGCTTTCCTCGAGTACAAATTCAATAATTTCTAATTCAGGTTTCACATAATCAAGTAAGAATTGAACTTCTTTTTCTTTCTTCATTGTTGCCCTCCGATTAAAAAAATAATTCCAAGCAAAAGACATGCAGAAAACCATTAAATGAATATTACCATATACGAATAGAAAATAAAAGACACTTTTAGAAAATTATATGCTAATTATTATATATATAAATTACAAACCTATTTTTTGATAAAGTTCAACGTGCTGACTTATATTTTTATTATCGACTTTGAACTCTTTTATCTTCCTAATACTGCGTTTCGGCTGAAAGAATATCCATCTGAACCAGCGGGATATCCATGCAACAGGTAATAAAAACGGGTATTTATTCAGATAAGTATATGTAAAACATATTTTTCTTTTTGCTGGAAAAACGAAACTAAAAAACACTTTGATTTTGATATGTTTCTTCTTATCGTGTTTTGTGCCTTCTGATGCAAACTTAGGCAGTGTCGAATTAAACCCTTTGGCTTTGCCATGGACGCCGGATGTTAATACTAATGACTCTATCATTTCAAAATCATTTTCATTGAGATTGCAGGTATCAATCAGGTTATCAAGCGGATCGATATCAAACCATCGCTGATTCAGTAAAACTAAAGCACAGTAAAAAGTCATTAATCCTGATTTGTCTAGTTGATACTTCAGATTATCTATAGAGATGATATTTCTGACATAATTTTCCCAGATGCCAATATCGAGAATCTGTCTAATTCCCACTCCGGAAGAACGGAAATGCTTAGCGAGATGGGCTAGTAAATAAATTCCTAAATCAATATCATCCATCCTGTATAAATGGTTTTTAACTAATACTGCTCTGTTCCATAAATCATTTAAAACCTGCAGATGATTCTCATCAAAATGACTGTCTACCGCAGGATGTACTTCGACATATATTTTATTCTTCACAAACACATCATGAGTTTCACCGGATATTTGCTTGGTAAAACCAATATTATTCATCGCTTCTTTGGCTTTATCCATATCTTCTCTTTTAATTAATACATCAATGTCTCCCATTGAACGCATCGCCGTATTCGGATAAAGCTGTTTCATATATGCACCTTTTAAAAAGATATGATCGATCTTTTGCTGATCAAAGATCTCGGTGATTTGTTGGATTGCTTCCTGTTGGAAGGCATCTTTGGTCGTATATCGGTAAAACTCATCTCTGAATTTCTGATAGACTGAGTCATTATCGTTTTTATTAAACGCAAAATAAATCATTCCGGAAAGACCCTGTTGCCGAGCTAGCGTAAAAAAATGGTCTGGTTCTTCAATCGGTAAAGTACACTGACATCCTCCCATAGCGGCTTTGACATAACTGGTTAATAAATATAAACGTTTATCCATCATTACCGTCTCCATAATAGTTTTGAAATGCGCAAAAGAGTTGGTCGTAAAGGTTTTAAAAACACCCATAATCTGACTTTTTTCAAATAATTTTTATCGGTTGCTGATGTTTTTTTCCCCTTTTCAGAAAATGCAGTGACTATGGCAACAATCTGTTCTTTTTTTATAATTTCCGGTTTGCTCAGCGCATCACCGCAGATTACGAACTCATCATCCTTTGATTTTATATATCGGTGTAACACAAACGTCTGATTCGGAAGTTCATAAAGAACGATATCATAACGATTCAGGATGCCAGCGTATCTGACCAGATGAACGTCAGTCATATCGGATAGTAAAAAAGGGCGCATACTTGTGCCTTTGACTTTTATTGTGACTTCTCCGCCTGAAGATAATTTCTCTTTAATAATGGGAACGAGATTAACAATCGAGATTACTGTCGCAGCCATTTATTCAATCAGTCCGTTGTCCTGCATTTTTTTAATAAATGCAGAGACATCATTTCTAGCCACATCTTCGGTAACCTGATAGGTATTTATCATTAAACGGACTAAATCATCTATTTCGCTATCGTTCTGTAGTAATTTCCATAGTAAAGCTCCGCTAGAACTTAAGGAAATCACACCATTAAAATTCAGTGCCGCTTCGCCAATCGGGACAACGACATACTGATGGGCTACTTCTCTTAAAATATAGTCTTTCTTAATCTTCATGATTGATCTCCTCCGTATAAATAATGATAGATCAGGTCAAAAGCCTGTTTAGAGATATCAGTTTCAAAATTAAAGATGTCAATCTTTGATTCAATGATTTTGTTAATAAAAGAAAAAATCACGTTTTGTGTCGTTTCTTCACGGGAACGGAATCCGTTTTTTAATAAAGAAACGACTTTCTGCTGCTGAGTAATGGGAATAATATGAGGAATTGTGCTTTGCGATAAAAAGACGATAGCTTTGACCGGTACGAGAATATTCCTAGTTAAATCGGTTTTCCCTGACCACGGTGTTCCGGAAGCAAACAGTTGATTATCTTTAAAGAACAGTAACGGTTTATCGTCGTTAATCATTAATACGTCATTCAGATACTGCATCCATAATCCGGCATGCGTGGATTTCCCAACCCCGGAAGGAGCAGAGAAAATAATCGCTTCATTCTGATAGCTGATCGCTGAACCGTGAATTGGATATTTCCCTTCCCTGATGGCCATCTCAAAGAAAAACAATCCCGTTGTCAGATACTCAATTTCAGGCAGTTTTTCCTGATAATCCGGACTAAGAATGATATCTACTGAGCGGTAATCTTGATCATAAGTGATTTTCTGCATCAGTTTTGATCTTGAAGCGTCCGAATAGATATATAGCGTAAGCATATCTTTGTGTCTGAACATGACTTTTGACAGGTGTGAAAAGTAAGGCATTTCATCTGGAAGAGGTTCGATATCTCCAATATGTGTCTTAAAGATACGATTGGGTTTCTCATCATAACAAATAAAATGGGATATTCTCGATTCAAAATAATCTGGAAATAAAGGTGTAAACTCTAAAATAATGCCACTGATATTATAGATTCCCATCATCATTCACTCCTCTTTTGGCCGCGAATGTTTTTAAATACTCAGAACAGCCGTTATTCTGATTTTCTAAGATGAGACGGGCTTTACATGATAAACAATGGCGTTTCAGATTGCAATCTTGACATTCTGAATTAACAGTAAACGAATGCCATCTTTTCGCCAGATTTCGGTAAACTTGCAGTAACTGATTAAAAATTACTTTCTCCTGAAAATCAAAAGCCATAACACAAGGCCTCATATAGCCGTCATGCGTAATATAACACCCAGAATTCATCGCCTGACAGTCTGATGATGTTGAAGATATTTCACAGCTCTCCTGCTGATATACGGAAAAAGCATTTCTTATTTTGTTTTCAAACTCATTTAATTCAGTTGAATTCAAACGTAATGGTTCAATATTATTGACTTTCGGTGAAGGAGAAAGATATAACTGATAACCCAAAAAGAGATTTTTAGACTGAACATAAGCAATGAGTTTATCTAATCCTTCATATATCGGTCTGATTGGTAAAGTTCTGAGGGTAAAAGGTAAGTGATGCTGCTTAAGTATATCAATTGCCTTATTGATTTTAGTAAAACCATCAGAATTTTTTGTCACCTGATAAACGCTATGTTCATCCCAGCCGTATAAAGTAATGACAATCAGTTCTGGCGGATACTTAATAAAGCGGTTAATGACCGATTTATCAATTAAAGAACTGTTTGTAAAGACCGTTATTTTAACGCCTTTATTTGTCAGATATTCATATATCTGCCAAAAATTCGGATGTGATAAAGGTTCTCCTCCGGTCAAAACAAAAAATAATGTTCCGATATCGATGGCTTCATCAAACAATTGTTTCCAATCTAAAAAAGTCCATTCGGATGATGGACGGTTATCCTTTGCATAACACATCGGGCAGGAAAAGTTACATTTAGTTGTCAGTTCACACTCAAGCGTGAGCGGGAATACTTCGGTTTTTGCAAGTTGTGCTAGTTTTCGTTTCCAATCACGATATTCAGGCATTCTCATCACCTTGTTTATAATTCTATCAAATTATTAAAAAATGTGGCAATCAATCTCAAAAATTCTTCTATTTTTTTTATACTTGTATTATTTTATCAAAAAAAGCACTGATCCCGTTTGTCGTGACAGTGCTTTTTTCTTTGATTTTATTCTTTTGAATCCTTATAAATAATCTCTGACTTTAACAGTCTTTGGAATAACCTTCTTCTGATTTTAACTTCATGGGTATCAAAAAAGAAAAGTGAAAAAGCTTCCCAAAGTAAAAACCATCCGCCGATAAAAAAACCTTCAGTCATGATATTGGTAAGCAGCGATAACCCCACGATATTTCTTAATAGATATGCACCGATTAAAAACATAATGGATAGAGTGATATAGATGACTAAACGTCGGTAATTTCGTTTTAGAAATTTTTCAATCACATGCATTTCGACTTTAAAGTTATTCAAAATCGAAGTAATGCTTCTTTGTTCTTTATCCTGATTTCTTAATCCTCTCGGCAGATAAAAACAAAGTTCAACTTTTTCTTTAAGCGGAATATCGGACGATGCCTGTTCCAAAAAATCCATCAATTCCGGTTCTAATCCCTTTCTTTTCAGTTGAGATGCATCCCAGCCGTTAAAGAGTTCACTGTAATCTTCTAATGATACTTCAATCATGTAAGCATTAGTCTCTGTATTTAGATTGTATTGACTTAATACAAGATTTTTCTTCTTCGTATTCAAGGAAATCACTTCCATTCATGCTATCCATTATAAACGAAATTTGAATATTATTCAATTAACTGAAATATCTGCCAATGAAAATATGGCTTTATTCGTATAATTATTGAATACAAAAGGAGATGACAACATTCTAAGACTTAAACCTAATACCACCGAAATTGTCATTTACAATTTTAACATCCAGAAACAACCTCTGAATTTACTTTACCTACCGTTAATCACAAGGGATCCATGCAATCAAAGGATAAATCTGAAATTATAGAATTAGTATCTATAAATTTAACAACGCCTTGAAGTCTCTTTTCTGACTTTACAGAGATAAAATTCATCCAAAAAGATATAAACATTTTAGAAAGCTATGGACAGGTCTCGATAAATCGCGTAAAATCAAAAATATCATCCTATACAGTTGATTTTTCAGGAGGATTTAATGGATAAAAACCGGTTTTCTTCTTTTTACTCTCAGTTACTTCAGAAATATGAAGAAACTTTAACCATCGATAAGGCGATTTTATCGATGGTTTTTACAAGTGAAAGTCAGGAATTAGCGATTGAAAAATTACTTCAGTTTTTTAAAGATGAATATAAAGCTTCATCACTAGATCTCTGGTTCTATGATTCAACTTATAATCGCTATTACCCTTTTGATTCGTCAATCCCCATCCGCCATGTATCACATTCTGCTTCACACTCTCTGACCGCTTTCCAATTTGAACAGTTTTTTGGAAAGAATGAATTATTCTTTACAAATGATATTAATAAGATAAAAACCATTGAAACTTCATTAAATAAATTAGATTCGAATGATAATTCTTTACTGACACTGGCGTTTCCAACGAATAATTTAGGAAAAGTAATTATATATTCGCCTAAAAAATATCATGCTTCAATGATATTATCTGACTTTTTAAAACGGATTCTTTTAATTATAGATGCTCTTATAACTGCTGAAACAGTTGATTACGATCTGTTTCTTAATGAAGATACTGATATAAATATCAATATTTTTTTAGCTTTAGAGAAAACCTTTGATTATTATACTTATATCCATGAACTGAAAGTATCGAAAATAGTAAAAGCTATTGCATCCTATTTAAAACTACCCTATTATGATGTTCTAAAACTCTCATTAGCCGGAAGGGTTCATGATATTGGCAATCTCTTCATTCCCAAACATCTTCTATATAAAGAAGGTCTTATGAGTAATGAAGAAAGTAATTTACTGAAAACGCATGTGACGATGGGAATAGAAATTCTTAATCAGTTAGGTTTTAATACCGATATAATCAAATTGGTTTTAGAACATCATGAACGCTATGACGGCAGTGGTTATCCGCTGGGATTGAAAAAATATCAGTGGACCCTGCAAAGCCAAATTATCGCTATATCGGATGAATTAGCGTTACTAAACTTAGAAAATCAGTATCATGAAAAAAATGATTCAGTCACTTCAATCTACGATTTATTCATAATGAAAGGCAATAAATATTCCGATGATCTCATCGATACGATAGAAGAGATGTTTAAAGCGAAAGTTTTATTACCATTAATCAAATAAAAAAGAATTGGTTTAATCGGCCAATTCTTTTTATGTTGTTATTTAGAATAAAAACAGTTTTGTCTGAACGGGATTAAGCGGAGTAACCCTGTCGAGCTCATATGTTTTTTCGGTATCCCCGCTTGAAATGACGTAACAGTATTGATAGAAACATAACAACTATTTTTTTCATAAATAAAGTCCCCCTTATTTCTTCTTGCATAAATTATACGTATAAGAAGTCCTTTTCATTGGAAAATAATAAAAACACCTGGATTTAACCAAGTGTTTTCATATTATTTTGCGTTTCTTTCATTCCCTCGGTAGAAAATAGCTAATGTTCCTAACCCGGAATGTGCGCCGATAACCGGTCCGATATAATTAATTAATACTTCTTTTACATCGATTAATTTCAATATCTGTTCTTTAACATATAAAGCCTCTTCATAACAGTCGCCATGAGAAATATAAATCAGTTGATCAGCGGGATTTTCAATGGTCTGAATGACTCTTTCAACCATCCTGTTTAAAGCGATTTTTCTTCCTCTTGCTTTCGATATCGGAACTAATTTTCCTTCGTCGCTGACATGGAGTAAAGGCTTTAACTGAATTAATGTGCCGATAAATGCTTTACCAGCAGATAATCTTCCGCCGCGCTTAAGATGATTCAAATCGCTGACGGTAAATAAATGCGCAATCGATTGTTTATTATCTTCTACCCATTTGGCGACTTCATCGATATCTTTACCCATCTTCGCCATTTTGGCGGCGTAAGTGACTAATAATCCCTGTCCCATCGATGCGCAGAGCGAATCGAGTGTCAGAATTTTTCTGTCTGGATAATCTTTTAATAATTCGTTACGGGCGACGACGGCCGATTGATAGGTTCCTGATAACGCGCTTGAAAAGGATATCGATAAAATGTCTATTCCTTCTTTTAATAAAGGTTCCATAACGTTAATGAAATCGCTCGGACTTAACTGTGAAGTCGTTGCGACGGCTTCACTTCTTAAGAGATTATAGAAATCAGTCGCAGTGATTTCTCTTTCATCCGGATAATTTTTATATTCTTTTTTTTCTATGATGACGGTCAGGGGAATAACAGTAATACCAAGTGAATCAACTAACGACTTTGGTAAATCAATGCATGAATCGGTAACAATGACGTATTTATTCATTTCTTTTATCTCCTTTATAAGATAACTTCATCTTACCGTATTTATAATAAATTATTTCTCTACTCTTCACTGCAATTTCTATAATTATATATTTTCTTCAGTAGAATTTGATTTTTTTCTCTCTACTGCCAGTAGAATCCCATCAAAATCAATTGAATTTCAAAGTATTTTATGCTAAACTCATACCATGATGAACGAAAATGAATTAAAAGCACTTGTTGCTAAAAACTTAATGTTATATCGTAAGGCCAATAACTATACCCAGATTCAGTTGGCTGAAAAACTCAACTATTCTGATAAATCTGTTTCTAAATGGGAAAGAGCAGAAAGTATACCCGATATTTTTGTGTTATCTGAATTAGCAAATTTATACGGAATTAAAGTCGATGATTTTCTTATTCTAAAAAAAACACCAATCCGGCCGAAAATGAAACGTAATAAACTGATTATTCCGTTAATCGCTGCGACAGGTGTTTACGCTGTCGCAACCATCGTTTTTGTATTCTTAGGAATATTCGCCCCTGAATTAACAAAAGCTTGGCTTGCTTTTATTTATGCTATTCCGGTTTCTTTAGTCGTTTTCACCGTTTTCTCGAAATTATGGGGAAGCAAGCTTTTAGCCTTCTTCTTCGCTTCCGGCTTCATCTGGACCGTTGCTCTAAGTTTGTTACTATCGATAGAACATCCTAGGATATGGCTATTCTTTATCGCCGCAATTCCCTTTCAGGTACTGGCGATACTGTTATTAACTTTAAAAACAAAAAAAACTGACATTTCATCATTAGAATAAAAAAATCGACCGTGGCGGTCGTTTTTTTATTCTATCGTTTTCCGATAATCTCGATAATGCTTATAAGCCCCTAGAAAGGACATTTCCGGTTTTACGGTAATGATGTGTTTGAGAATCTTTTTGCTTGCCTGGCAGCACTTAAGTTTAACGGAATAATTCTTTTTAAGTTCAATCGAATTAATCTCGCATAAATAGACCATTTTATCCATATCCATGTCAGTTTGTTTCTTTAACATATCTTTTTGATACTGACGATAATTTTTTATAAAATCATCGGAATTTAAATCATTGATTTTAATGTAATAGAAGAAATGCGGTTTACCTCCCTCGTAGACATCCCGTCCCAAACCAAGAAATACAATCTGATAATGTGAAGATTTATCATCATTCAGTTTGATTCCTAATCGCTTATCAATGGTTTTGATAAGCTTTTTTTCGATGTCTTCAAGTCCTGTGATTTTGTCTTCCGGGCCGTCTAAGACAACCCGTGAAGCAATCGATCCGGTGATTAAGTTTTTAGAAGTTGTCGAGTTCGTCTGGCGTTTAGGAAAAATAACTTTACCATCCGATAATTCGATAAATGCAATCATTCCGAGATGATTTGACATCTTCGATTCTTTCAAGGGTTTGAGCGTTGGTCCGTATTCGAATAATCCTCGGAGCGTCAATCCGTTTTTGATTGGGAAGTCAATCGCCCGGTTAGTCACCAGATGATGATAATAAGTACTTCTTGAGAAACTGATTTTATAGATATTATTGCTATAAGAGACGTCCGAAAGTTTTAATGTGATATTGTTTTCAACATAACTGGCCTTATGCGCCCCAAAGATTTCGGCATAATAGGTCTGAATCAATGGATCTAATTCCATCATTTTATCTGGATGATCAATGGTAATAATCAGAGAATTATTATTATGAGGAATTAATTCTTCATATAAGAATCCTTTATCATTCTCTGAATTCAAATGATGAAGATAATGACCATTTTTATATATTTTAGCCAGAAAATCATTATCTCTTCGACATTTCTTTTTATCTTCTAATATCATTTTAACCGTATCATACAATGATAATCCGACTTTACTTAAAAAGAAACCCAGAACGACGGAAATAGTCGTTCCTAACGCTTCTTTACCAAACCAAAGAATAAAGCCGGTAGAGATAATGACGTTTATCAGAAAAAATACAGCGGTTTTACGGATACTCGAATATTGGAACGGTCCGGTAACAAACTGAACTATTTTATTCCAGGAGGAACTGTAAGTGTTATCTTTTTTTGGCATTTTTACTCCTTCTGATATCTTTCTCTGCTAAGGCTATTTGGTGGACAGTCAAAGTATCGACAAACGGTTGCATAGACTTTCCATACAGTTGAAAATAATTGTGATAATGGGTTGATAAACGTTCAATCCCATTTTGCTGAAAGATAATTTCGTTATTCATATAGATTGCCTGTTCACTATGATTAATTTCTATATGTCCTTTATCCGTTTCGATTACCGTTACTTTTCTATTTTTTTTCATCCGCCAGCTGATTTTAACGTTGATTAGAATATCATCTGCTTTCATATGAACCTGACTTTCAAAGGGCAGTCCGGCGACACTATCATACCTTGAGAGATGTTTCAAAACAACGATTGATTTTAATGGAATCAATAAAGCAAGGAGCGATAAAAAATTAAAAGATGAATCAATCCAGCACCCTTCTAAACCATAATAGGATTTATCGATTGTTTGCGGTTTAATTAAATAGGGATCTGTGATATTAATAGAAATTGATTTGATTTTTCCGAAAGTTGATAAATTTCTTTCTAAAAATAATACCTCATTCCCATAGCGCCAATGGTAAATGACATCGATTGTCTTCTCTTTTTTTTTCGCATATTCAATTAAAAAAATCAAATCATCGAGCTTTAATGCTCCAGGTTTTTCTAATAATACATGACAGCCGAGTTCAAGACATCTAAGCGCCATTTCATAATGTAATCTAGGCGGAGTAGATATTAAAACGTAATCTAATTTTTCTTCGGTTATCATCTTTTCAAAGTCCTGATAAAAAGGATACTGATTATACAAACCGACGTTTATCGCATTAGGCGAAATATCACATACTGATATTAACGAAAAAACTGGACTTTGTTCAAGACCTAATTTATACTTCCCGCTGATATGACCTAGACCGATGATTCCTATCCTTTTTTTCATTATAAATCACCCGGATATATATTTCATTGGCTTAATAATAATCAAAATAAAAACGATTGTCAATATTCACTATTATTTATTCCCGGTTTATTGATGATATTCACGAATATATTCATGAAAATCCGTTTTCATAAATTTTATCATCTCCCCTTCACATAATTGAGTGTATAATAGTCTTAAAAAGCGTTTTATTTATAAACGATGAAAGAAGGTATGACTGTGGGTGTAAAAATCGTTGAAACATCATTACGGGATGGTCATCAGTCTTTATTCGCAACGCGGATGACAACCGAAGAAATATTACAGGTTTTACCCGAATTTGACCAGGTCGGTTATCACGCATTAGAAGTCTGGGGCGGAGCTACTTTTGATACCTGCCTGAGATTTTTAAATGAAGATCCCTGGGAAAGATTAAGACAAATCCGTTCAGCCTGTAAAAACACAAAATTACAAATGTTATTCCGCGGACAAAATATTTTAGGTTACCGGCATTATTCCGACGATATCGTCGATAAATTTGTCCAGAAATCTTTAGAAAACGGGATTGATATCATTCGCGTCTTTGACGCGCTGAATGATATCCGCAACTTAAAAAGCGCTGTCGATGCGACCAAAAAATACGGAGGTCACTGTCAGATTGCCTTAAGTTATACGACGAGTCCTGTTCATACCGTCGATTATTATGTTCATCTCGCTAAGGATATCGAAGCGATGGGCGCCGATTCATTATGCATTAAAGATATGGCCGGCGTTTTACTTCCGAACGACGCTTATGAACTGATTTCGAGATTAAAACAAAATACTAAACTACCGATTGAACTTCATAGTCACTGTACCGGCGGAATGATGGAAATCACCTACCAAAAAGCCATCGAGGCTGGCGTCGATATCATCGACACTGCCCTCTCGCCATTATCCGGAGGAACTTCACAGCCATCTACCGAAGCTTTCGTCTACGCTTTACAAGGAACAAAGTATGATCCCATGCTAAATCTTGAAATGTTAGATAAAGCAGCGATAAAAATGACGAAGACGAAAGATAAATATTTAGCGAACGGTTTACTTAATCCTAAAGCTCTTACAACGAATCCAAGCATACTTAAATACCAGGTACCCGGCGGAATGTTATCAAATTTGATGAGCCAGTTAAAAGAACAGAACGCCATGGATAAATATTTAGACGTTTTAAAAGAAGTTCCGAAAGTCAGAGCTGAAATGGGTTATCCGCCGCTTGTTACTCCTTTATCACAGATGGTGGGTACACAAGCTGTGATGAACGTCATGACTCAGAAACGGTATTCGCTTGTTCCTAAAGAAATTAAAGAATATCTTAAAGGTCTGTACGGACAAAGTCCGGCTCCGATTGACGAAACCTTGAGACGGTCGATTATCGGCAACGATTCGGTTATCACCCATCGCCCGGCTGATGATCTGGCTCCTGAATTTGATACTTTGAAATTAAAATACCAGCACCTCATCAGATGTGACGAAGACGTCTTATCGATAGCTTTATTTGAAAATGTCGCAGTTAAATTCCTTGAGAACAAATATCAACCTAAACCTACCGTTGAAGTTGAAGAATTTAATCTGCTGATCGGTGGTGAAAAGTAATGTATCTGTTATCGTTAATGTCCGACGGATTATTTATGTCGTTATTAAGCATCATTATCGTTTTTCTGATTCTTTATCTGTTAACCTTAAGCGTTTCTCTGATTAAAGAAAGAAAAAAAGCCATAGAACCAGCACCTGTTGAAAAAACCCCCATCTTATCGATAGAAGATATAAAAGATGAAGATATGATGGTTGCGGTTTTAACCGCAAGCATCGATTACCGCAATGATTGTAAAACCGACGTACGTCTATTATCAGTAAAGGAGATAACAAAATGAAACTCTATAAAGTCAAAGTAAATGGTAAAGTCTATGAAGTTGAAGTTGAATCTGTTACCGAATCAAAAGGAACAATCAAAGAAGAGATTACGGCAAAACCATTAAGTTCTTCTTCGTCTTCTGGTCAGACCGTTTCTTCCCCAATGCAGGGAACAATTCTTAAATCCCATACGCAGAAAGGCAAAACCGTTAAAAAAGGAACAGTACTCTTCGTTTTAGAAGCCATGAAATTAGAAAATGAAATCCTAGCTCCAGCCGACGGCACAATTCAGGAAGTTTTAGTCTCTGTCGGTCAAAAAGTAGACGCTAATCAGCCGCTTTTAATCATCGGGTAGTCGTATGATAGAATTTATCATAGAGTTTTTTGAGAACACGGGAATCGCCCAGTTCTTTGTAGAAGGCGGATGGAAATTTCTACTCATGATTTTGCTTTCGCTGTTCATGCTTTATTTGGCAATCTTTAAGAAATTCGAACCGTATTTGCTAATTCCGATCGCTTTCGGGATGTTACTGGTTAATTTACCGGGAAGCGGAATGTTTGTAAAAACCCAGGTCACGACTGATGATGGAATCGTCACCAGTTACAGCGGCTTGTTAGGATATTTATATTACGGCGTTAAATGGGGTATTTATCCCTGTCTGATATTTTTAGGAATCGGCGCCACGACCGACTTCGGTCCGTTAATCGCTTATCCGAAATCGATGTTGTTAGGTGCAGCTGCACAGATTGGAATATTTATCACGTTAATCGGCGCTATCATCCTAGGATTTAACGGCCCAGAATCTGCTTCTATCGGTATCATCGGCGGCGCTGATGGTCCGACCGCGATTTTGCTGACAAGTAAATTAGCGCCTGAATTACTTGGACCGATTTCTTTAGCCGCTTATTCGTATATGGCTTTAGTTCCGTTTATTCAGCCGCCGATTATTCGTTTATTAACGACGGAAAAAGAACGTTCAATCAAGATGGAACAACTCCGTACCGTATCTAAAAAAGAACGCATTTTATTTCCTATTGTTACTTCTCTCATCTGTATCTTGTTAATTCCGTCTTCCGCTCCGTTAATCGGGATGTTGATGCTCGGTAATTTAATTAAAGAATCGGGCGTCGTTCCTAATTTAGTTGAAACCGCCGGAAATTCACTGCTTTATATCGTCACAATTCTTTTAGGCCTTTCTGTTGGCGCTACCGCTTCGGCTGATAACTTTTTAAGACTAGAAACGCTGTCGATTATCGCATTAGGTCTGTTCGCATTTTCAATCGCTACTGCTTCAGGTGTCATCGGCGGTAAAATCATGTGTAAACTGACTAAAGGCAAAGTCAATCCGATGATTGGCGCTGCTGGCGTCAGCGCTGTTCCGATGGCTGCACGTGTCGTTCAAAAAGAAGGTCAGAAAGCCAATCCTGAAAACTTCCTATTAATGCATGCAATGGGTCCAAACGTTGCCGGGGTCATTGGTTCTGCCATCGCCGCCGGATTACTATTGATGTTCTTCTCGTAATCATGAATATCATCGTCTTTGATAATTTGCCTTCAACGAATACCTATTTAAAAGAACATTACCGCGAATATCCTGATTTTACTGCTATTCAGGCAATCCATCAGACGGAAGGCAGAGGCCGGTTAGGTAGAGTCTTCATCGATGATTCAAAACAGATTCTATTGAGTATATTATTAAAAGAATCGATCTCGCCTAATCATATGAACCTCGTTACGCTTTTTACTGCACAGGTGGTTCATGAGTTTCTATCGGAATATTTAGACAATGTCTTAATCAAATGGCCGAATGATCTTTTAGTGAATGGGAAAAAGATCTGCGGTATTCTGACTGAATCCATTTATTCTGAGAAGTTTGAGGCTTATATCATCGGTATCGGTATCAATATAAATTCAACAGATTTTCCCGAACCAATCAGAGATATCGCTACTTCGCTGAAATTAGAAACTCATCAGACTTATGAAATAGAGATGCTTGTCAATAATCTTACCAGTCGGTTTGAACAAAGCTATCCTGTATTCTTAAAAAATCCGGTTCTTACCACATCGTATCAAAACCTTCATTCTGCTTTAGTTAATCACTCGGTTTCCTATCAATATGAAGGGAAAATTATCGAGGGTACGGTTATTGAAATCGCTGAAAACGGCACTTTACACGTATTTTCCAATCAAAAGGATTATTACTTAAACAGCGGTGAAATTATGCTTATAAAAACAAAAGCGTCTATCGAAAGATAGGCGCTTTATTTGATTAAAATAAACTTAACTGTTCATAGGTCTTTTTTTCTTGGAATTCCCTTAAATACGAAAACACCTGATTCGGAAAATGCAGGATATGATGTTCTTCACAGAAATCATGGAAGATTTTTGAAAGTCTTTCATTTTCTTTACTTAAAATTTCATATTTATTACCGTATGTTTTAATGTATTTCTCTTTTACTCCGGGAAAGTGCTCGTCGAGTTTCTGATAAAAATATTCCCTGTCGCCTTCTCTTAGCGTTAAACTGATGCCAAAGAAAATAATCCCTTTTACGTTTGCTTCGAGACAGTAATTCAGTAATTTCATTAAGTTATCTTCAGTATCATTAATAAAGGGAAGAAAAGGCGTCATCCAAACGACTGTGGGGATGTCGTTTGGATGAAAGGTATGGAGCGCTTCAACTCTTTGTCTGGTGCTCGATACATACGGTTCAACGATTTTACATAGTTCCTCATCGGCGGTTGTCAGGGTCATCTGAATGACCGCTCTGGCTTTTTCGTTAATCCGTTTTAAGATATCTAAATCACTTAAAATACTTGCGCTTTTCGTCAGGACCGTGACACCAAAACCATATTTTTCAATAATCTCTAAACTTCTTCTCGTAATTCTGAGCTGTTTTTCTAAAGGAATATAAGGATCGCACATCGATCCCGTGGAAATCATACCTTTATATCTTTTTTTCTTTAACTGTTCTTCTAAGATTTTATCTGAATTTTCTTTAATTTCGATGTCTTCAAAATCATGATCCATCTGGTAACAGACGCTTCTAGAATCACAGTAAATACATCCGTGTGTACAACCACGGTACAGATTCATTCCATTTTGAGGAGATAAGATTGTCTTGTATTGTTTGTAATGCATTTTTATCCCTCCTAATCAACAATATTATATGATTTTAAATCGTTTAACTCAATAAAAAACACTGAAAAATTCAGTGTCTCTCAATTATTTATTTTACTTTAACCAATTTTAAATCAAAATACCCTGAACTTGATCTAGCCACTATCTCGATATAATATATTCCATCCTCATCTGCCGGATAAGTACCGTCGATATTCCTTGATAGCTGGGTCAAATCAGAATCATAAAAATAGATATCATAAAGGTTTCTGTCATCATTAATCACCAATGAATAAGACCCTTTAGTTAAATTGAAACGGTAATAACCCTGATCACCTGAATAGAATTCACCTTTAAAATATTCGTTTGCCTGATAGGTTCTGATGACATCATCGATTTCTTTAACCGGATATGAATGATATTTTGACATATCGAGAGGTGTTTCAGAACCTGATGATATTGATATTTCCTCATCAATCTTGATTTCATACGTTGTGGAATATATCGTGACTTCAAACGATTCAATATCAAAATTCATCGTCAGGCGGCCGCGTTCTTCATCATATGTAAAGGTTAATATTGCGGTTTTATCATCCAAAGCTTCAATGGTCATTCCTGCAGAAGTAAATGATTCTTCGATATCTTCGAACATCTCGTCGTCAAACAACGTCGCTAAAGATACTTCGACTTCAAAAACACCTTCTTCGGTCTCTTCAAAATCCGACTCCCATGCGGCTTTTCCAGTATATTCATTCAAATCAAAAATGGTTGTATCGACCGGAATCAGATCTTCGGTATCCGCTAGCGGTATTGGATATAGCATATCTTCTTCAACTAAAAAAGATAAGAGGTCTTCACCCTTTTGGATGAAGTATAGTTCGTATGTTTCACTCATAACAGACGTCCTGGCTAAAATCGATTGTTCTTCCGTAAAATAAGTCATTTTTGAACTGGTGACGACATCCTGAGTTCCTTCAGGATTACCAACAAAATCCATTCTCACGTCAGTTTCAATTTCAATAACCTTGCTGTCGGCGATTTGTTTTTCAAATTTATCCATCATCTTGTCATAGGGGGTGCCAAAAAAATCACAACCCATAATGCTGAAAGAGAATAAAGCAAGTACCATCGATAACATTAATTTTTTCATTGATAATCTCCTCTACTATTAATCGTTACATTTATTGTATATTATTTGCGTTTAGAATACAATTAAAAACACATCAATATTGACAATGTTTATTTTTATTTATCATAAATGTAATATATAGTTGACATTTTGTAAATTATAGTATATATATATGTTATAGAAGGTGATATCGATGACTAATTTAAAAATGAAGAGCGCCCGCGTCGCTAAAGGATATTCACAGGAAACTTTAGCAAAGCTGATCGGTGTCTCAAGACAAACCATCATCTTAATTGAACAGGGGGATTATAACCCCTCATTAAATCTTTGTCTGCTCATTTGTAATAAACTCGATAAAACACTCAACGATTTATTCTGGGAGGAAACAAATCATGAATGATGAACGAATTGAATCAAAACTGGCAGTTATAAAAAAAGTTATCTTTATCGTTTGGGTAATTCTTTCTTTAGTATCGATTCTATTTAAAGCATTCACAACCAGGCAAATTCCTACTTTTTCACAGGGATTGGCTGATTATGTCGTCTTCATTGCTTCTTTTGTCGTTTTAATCATTTATTTAATCATCAACTTTACAAATGAGATGATTGATGAAAGAATTAACAAAACCATTCAAAAACTATTTTCTGTTGCATTCAAAATCGTGATAATATTAGCGATTTCTGCTTATATTTACCAAATAATCACTTTAAAAAACTATATCGTCGGTGTTTTCCCCGTCAATAGTTTTATAAACAGTTTTTTCACCATCACCTTCATTGTTTATTATCTATACGCCCGTAAACAATCAATCTATTTTAATTATCGACTCATCGAAAATGATAAAAAGACTTACTTCAGAGGTATTCTGAAAAACGCTTTAAGAATCATCCTTATCGGCGTATCTATTTATTTAATCGTTTATTTAACTGATTTACTCAATCTTTACGAAATAAACGCTTTAGTAGTAACGATTTCAATCGGAATATCGGTTGTTTTAATTATTTTTGAATATCTTATCTTATCGGCATTCGAATATAATCACTTTAGCGAACTCCTTAATCATGAACAGGGACGTACAATTCTTCTTTCCAAGAATTATTTAGTTCTTCTTATTTATACCTCTGTTTTTTCTTTAATCTATTTTCTTTTTAATCAGCATTACTTTTATGTGATGGTTTCTATTATTCATTACCCGTATGCTTATATCAACAAACTAGAAGTCATCGGCAAATTACTGGTCTTCGCCGAATTCGATCAGTTCCTATTCCGGATAATTATGATCGCTATCTTCTATCATTCCTTGAAAAAAAGCCTACCTCATCTTTTGAAACCATTAAAAATCATCGTTTTATTACAAGTGTTGTTTATGTTTTACTCATTTCTAAACTTAGTTCACATGAATCTGATTCTTCAATTTATTGTCCGCATTCTTAATAGTTCAGGTTTTGATAAATATATGACAATCGTCAATTCTATTAATATGGTCGTTCAGTTCATGTCATTAATTATTCCGTTTTTACTATATCGTTATTTTTCTAAAGATAACTACCGTTTTGCAAAATTATTTCTGTTTCTGTTAGGGACAAATCTATTATATGCCTTATTGCCGCTATTAATCCACCGGATATACTATTCATCCCTTTTCAGAGTCGTTTCCGTTATTCTTACGATTTCTTCTATTATCATTTCACTCAAAATCTATTATGACGCTACAAAAGTCTATATTGAAAAGAAACCGGAAAATCCGGAATTACTCGCATAGAAAAAGCCTTGGTCGATCCAAGGCTTTTTTTAATTGATGACTCCCGTCTGTTCAATTACATATACATATCTGTAAATAACGGTTTTATTACCACTTGAATCAGTTACTTCATAGGTTATGACATAATCTCCTGCTTTCGCAGTGTTTACAGTACCGCTAATTGAAATCACGACGTCCTGATTTGAATTATCGCTCACTTCAACCCCTTCATCAATCCATTGTGAATCAATCGATACGGTGTCAATTCCTTGTTTTAACGAGACGACTGGCGGAATTAAATCTATTACAGTTACAATCCTCTTAACCTGTTTGACGATGCCTTTGTAATCTACCTGATAGATAATTTCATATTCGCCTAAAACAGTGATGTTTACTGTAGTAGATATAACTTCATATGAAACCGGAAAACCAAACGCCCTGGCTTGCGCACCGGGATCGGTGTATTCAGAATTAATCTGAACAGTATCTACCCCTGGTTTTAAACTGATAGAAACGTCGCTTTCAGTAGGATCAGAACAACTTACCAAAGTACCTAATACGAGGAATAATATCAGGAATAACCATTTACGCTTCATAAAGATATTCCTCCTCTTTATAGTAGTATAAAACATGTACTTCTTCTATGACAGGTTTCTCGATGACATAAACATATCTTTTCAATGTCTTAATTTGTTCTAAATATTTAGCCTGATAAGTTATAACATATACCCCGGCAACTGATGTATCCACATTCCCTGAAACCGTCACGGTGCCATAATTGGCATATGCCCCTTCTTCTTTATAGGTATCGCCAACATATAAGGTAGAAATTCCTTTTCTCATCGTCAAAATGATATTGACTTCTTTCGGTAAAACGGTAATATATCTGACCAGATAATAAATAATTTCATCCTGATAGTATACCGCATAATACAACGGATATTTTCCCGCTTTCGCAGTATTAATCTGATTAACGGTCTCAATTTTCAAAAGAGTGCTCTCTGAACTGACGCCTTTATCTTGATAGATATCGTTCACATAAACGGTATCGATGCTTTTATTTAAACTGATTAGCGAAGTTTTAAATATTGATTTATACTTCGGATAGATAGAATTAATATTGGTTTGATATAGTAAAGGTAATTCCCATTCAGTAAATTCATAATCAAAAATCTCATCGCTTGCTTTTTCCGGAGGAAGTGGATAAATCAACTGTTCATCATAAGCGACTTCTATCGTATCTATAATCGTTACCCTATCGCTGTCATAGAAATGATAGGTATAATATATCGGCTCGTAATATCCATAATAAATGATTGTTTCTTCCGCCAGATTAATTTGGGCGTTCTGGGTATATGAAGTATCGGTATACCAGCCGCTGAAAGTCTGATGTTCTAGAGACAGTACCGGGAAAACGACCGTTTCACCGGGCAAATAATAATTTTCTAACACGACGGTACCATCAACCATCCATGTTATCCTGATTTGCGTCAGATCATAGCGTGCATAGAGCGTCAAATTAGATGTAACGGGCTGAAAAGGATCAAACAATGCGGTAAAGTTTTCATCGAGATACCAGCCGACAAATTCATAATACTGTAATACCGGAACTTCGCCGATTGTTAAAAGCATACCGTCTTCGACAAAAACGCTGTCTAATTCCGCGCCTTCTGGCAAAACGAACGATACTTCATGATAGGTTGAGGAAAACAGCGATAAAGCATCGACGAGTCCGTATCCGTAATAAACGTCATAACCTTCAAGTCCTAAATCCTTGGCTGACGAATAAAGCGTCGTTTTGACCGATGCGATGGAAGAATCCGGATATGAACTTAAATATAATGCAATGATTCCGGTAATGTAGGGACCAGAAAAACTCGTTCCACTCGCGGAGGCGTACGTATTATTTAAGGATGTTGTATAAATAGCCGTTCCCGGACCAACGATATCGACATATTCATTATAATTCGAATAAGGTGCTATCAGTGAGCCTGAATCGACGGCCCCTACAGATATGACGTCATTGAACGAAGCGGGATACATCGGCGTATCGTTTCCTTCATTTCCCGCTGAACCGACGACAAAGACACCATGACTGGTCGCGTATTCAACAGCTGTTTTGGTCTGTGGATTGGCATAACTGCTTCCTAATGATAAATTAATGATATCCGCGCCATGATCAACGGCATAATAGATTCCTTCAATAATGTTTGATTCGACAAAAGTATCTAATCCTTCATTATTTGCTTTGATAATCATCAACTGGGTATTGTTCGTAATCCCTGCAATACCGATGCTGTTATTTCGGATTGCGCCGATAACACCAGCAACCATCGTCCCATGACCTTCATCGTCCTCAACAGCGGCGATGCCTAAAGTGTTGGTCGCTGTATTGTAAGATAAAGCTGATATTCTGTTTATAAATTCAGGATGATCGGTATCAATTCCTGTATCGATAATTGCTACGACGACATTTGAAGATCCTTCTTGTATTTTCCATACATCGTCAATATTGGTTAACGTAATCCCATATTGATTTTTCAAATACGGATCAGTCAAAGGAACCGGTTTGCCAATAACCGTTAAAGACGAATTATAAGAAAACCCGGCATTCATCAATTCCTCAAAATCTGAACCAGGCAAAGTTTTAAATCTTGCCAGTTTAGTCTGGTATTCAATCAAATCAAGTTGATATGTTTCTGCGAGCAACGCTGCTTCTTCATAAGAATCGACAGTATAAATAACTTCATTTTCCTGATAAGTCTCTGGAATTTCATAATCAGACAGATTTGATCCAAAGGCAAAAAAGAATGTATAGAACATAATCGTTATCGTAAGAATGATATGTTTAAATGCACGCATTCTATCCCTTCTTTCCTCTTAACAATATTATATACGAAACAAGTATTAATTTTATTGGCAAAAGCCAATATTATTGCGTATAAAACAA
Organism: uncultured Caryophanales bacterium; assembly: GCA_937928185.1. GTDB lineage: Bacteria > Bacillota_I > Bacilli_A > Izemoplasmatales > Hujiaoplasmataceae > UBA5603. Next base: position 10,412 of record CALEZX010000004.1, on the reverse strand, counting down.
ATTTTTGAATTTTTATTACAGATTTACCAATAATTTGCAGGACTCAAATCGTATATTTAGCGTAAAACCAAATAAAAGGGAGGAAATAAAAGATGAAAAAATTATTAATGATATTAGGTTTGGGTTTATTCGCACTCGGTTTAGTGGCTTGTAATTCAGACGTAGAAGCCTATGAAGCATATGTTACAGTTGATATTAATCCATCAGTAGGATTTGTCGTCAACGAACAAAATGTAGTAAAAACGGCTTATGCGTTAAATGAAGATGGAGAAATGTTATTACTTCAGATACATCTCGAAGAAAAGAATTTTGAAGATGCTATCGAAGAAGTCATCGACGAATCAATGGATCTTGGATTTATCGACGTTGACGCAGAATCAACGACGATAGAAATTGACGCCGTTGGTGAAACAGAAAAAATTACTGAAAGAGTACGTACGATGGTTCAGGAAAGAATTTCAGAGAAAATGAGCGAAAGAGCTCTTACCGCAAACGTCCGTACACGTACTTATTCACAAGCTGAACAAGATGAAGCCGGAAACAAAGGCTTATCACCTGCACAATATCGCTTAATGAAACAAACTATGGAACTTGATCCTGATTTAACTGAGGAAGAAGCTATAGACGCAGATGCAAAAGGATTAATTGCCAGAATGAGAAATAATCCGGAAGCTAAAGGTATTGCCCGTTCAATTATGGAAGAATTCTTAACAGCTAAGAAAGCCATCCATGATGAATACATTCCTTTAATCCAAGATTTGGTAGAACAAATCGCAACTGCTACTGCCAATACTGAAGACACTTCAGCTTTAGAAGCAGAATTACAGGCTTTGAAAGATGAAATGCACGCGGAATTAATGGCTGTTGTTCAGACGAAGATTACCGAGTCTACGGCATTAAAAGTACAGCTTCAGGCTCAACATCAGGTTCGTATTGAAGAACATCAGGCCCGTGTTGAACAATATCGTCAGGGGCTACAAAATCAAAATAATACCTCAAAGACTTCCAGCAATGGAACCGGTAGTAAAACTGGAACTCAAAACTAGTCGCCTATTTATTAAAACACCTCGCATAATTGAATGCGGGGTGTTTTTTTAATTAATCAATTCTTTTTCATTCTCATTTTTTAATGTAACATAGGCCGCTGTCGCCAGATCATTCGACTCAGTATGAAATATTACTCCGGAATGATCGTTAAGCGATATGATAACGTGAAACATGTTTTTTCTTACCTGCTTAACCTCGATTGAATCGATATCTGTTTTTAAGTAAGGCATTGATAAATATTTACCCATTCTATACTGCCATGCTTCTGACTTATGATGATAAAATATAATTTGTCTGGGTCTTGAACTTAAAGTAATGACTGTATCAGCGTATATGGTATTATATTCATCCTGACTATTATTATGATGAATCATTTGTTTTCTTCTGTAGTTTAGAATCGATAATCCGAATTTGATTAAATCCATCCGTCTATGCATTGAAAAAAATAAAACTGCTAAGATAAAAAGGATGATATCAACAGTGAAAAGCGTCAGAATAAAGGCGAGTTGTAAAGTTTTGAAATCACGGATAAGTCCTAAAGTAATAATGAGCACAAACGCAACCATTACGGCTCCTAAGCCTTTATAAGTTCCCTGATACCGGTAGGCAACCTGAAGGATTTGGTCTTTAGTTACTTTCGTTCCGTCGTACAGATAATATAATTTATCTTTCGGTTTATTATCCATCCTTTCACCTCCTCATAACATTCTATATTTTAATCATAACACGAAATGATTAAGTGGTGATAAATAAAACAAAAAAGACTGTAAATTCAGTCTTTTTTAAGGATTAACAGCGTTTTTGACTGCTAAAAGAATACATTTCGATGAATAAGTCGCACCTGCCACTGCATCGATTATAACCGAATCTTTCACGACGATTTCATCAATGATAACTTCAGCGGGTTGTCCCTGACCGGAAACGTGTTCGATTATTTCAATGGCGGTGATATCATGGTTTTCTACAGTAACCTGTACTTTTACAGATATCGGCATTCTGGTGAAAGAACCCGTATAGGATCCGTCCTCAACTGCCGATAAATCGATTTCTTCAATTGGAACAGTTAATAAATCTGATAACCCTTTTTCCATCGACTTAAAAGCAACAATCGATCCGATGATGACTAAAAGAATAACGATGCCAAAACCAATCAGAAATTTATAGATTTTTTTCATTTCTTACCACTCGAAATTTGAAAACTTCTGAACGGCTTTAATTATTTGTTCATCCCTGCGTTTGCTTGACCAGTGAATCACGCTGTAAGCATAAAGATTAGGATGATAGCTATCAAGCGCTGAGAGTAGTTGTCTCATCGTGTGATTGCCTCCCATCCAAGAAATCTTGAAATACTGAGTGATGATTACGCCGATTTTTTGATTTAACGGAATAGAAATTGATTTAAGATATTCTGACATGGGTATCGGTAAAGAAAATCCCTGAACAGGAGTTCCAAAAACGATTAAATCATAACCATCTGCCGATGGACGGTCTTTTAAAGCTTTATTCGTTTTAACATCATATACGGTTACAGGTTTTAATTCAACTTCGTGTCCTTCTGAAACAAATCGTTCTTTAAGAGCATTACAAGCCTGTAAAGTATGTCCTGTTTCTGTATAATAAATAATCCCGATTTTCATAAAAATTCCCCCCATAATATATAAAAATTAACTAGTTTTAATTATGAACAATACAATTTTATCACAAATTATAGCTTGTGGAACAACAAATTAGTGATTTATTTACAATCATTTTCATCTATCCGTTAATAAGTAAAACAAAAAATGAAAAGAGTTTTTATTTATTTCCCGAAGGGTTGAATAATTTTAAAAAAGTGCTATACTGAAAATAAATATTACTGGTTCCTGAATTGCTATCTTTTTTTTATAGCGTGCATATATTACTTCTCAATCCAACTAACGCAAATAGGGGGTATTTTTTGATGAAAAAGATCATTAGCGTATTGGGTTTTTTGTTTGTTTTATTTATATACGGTTGTACGAACACCAAAATTAACGTTTCTTTTGAAACAAATGGTGGTTCTGAAATAACCGCTATTACCAGCCTTGACGATATCAAGGATGGATTACCTACGCCAACAAAAGAAGGATATCTATTTGTCGCCTGGTATGAAGATGCTGAGCTGACCATTCCTTTTGAGTATTCTGATGAAAGAACGTCATGGGAATTCACTTTATATGCAAAATGGCAGCTATTTTCCCTGACAATATATATTGACCATTACAAAGAGGCTTTAGATGGTTCTTTTGTTTTTGAGGAAAGAGATACTAATCCCTCTAATCTCAACTTTAGTTCCATCGACTTAGACGCCTCAGGACTATTAAAAACATATCCGGGATTTTCATACGATCATACTCTGAATGAAACTGACTCGACCAGTGTTCCTGGAACCATAATAATCAAATTTAAATATACCCGCAATATCTATAATATAACTATCGATGAAGCCGGTGGTAATGAAATTGAGGATATTTCAGTAAAATTCGGTCATGATATCCCTGAAATTATCCTCTCTAGAGTGGGTTATGCATTTAATGGATTCACGCCTTCATTACCTGAAACAATGCCGATTGGCGGACTGACAGTTACCGCAAACTGGACGGCTGTTCCGCCAGTAACGGTTACTTTCGAAACCAATGGCGGTTCGTCTATTGATCCGGTTTCAATCGCTAATGGTGCAATGATAACCGCTCCAGTGAGCATTACCAAACTCGGATATGAAATCGAAGGATGGTATACTGACTCAAACTTAACGGTACCGTTTGTCTTTACGACGGCCATTACTTCCAATCTGACACTTTATGCCAAATGGGCTCCAGTCAACGTCTATTATAATGTCAGGTACTTTTATGAATCACTCGAAGGATTTTATGAACTTGAAAGTGATTTACTCTTACAAGCCCTCACCGGTTCAACCATAACAATCACATCGGTTCCTTCATCTCAGTTTACAATTAATTTATCATACAATCAAACGATTAACACAGGAACTGTTAAAGCTGACGGATCCTTGATTTTAATGATATTTGCAGATCGAAATGATTATACTATATCATTTGAAACGAATGCTTCTTTAGCAATTGCGTCGATTGTCGCTCCTTATGATCAGACGATTTCCGCTCCGACCAATCCAATCAGAACCAATTATCAATTTCTGGGATGGTATAGCGACAGTAATCTAACTATTCCTTATACTTTTTCAACGATGCCTGGAGAAAATCTCACCCTGTACGCCAAATGGATTGGTGAAGATATGCATCTGTATTTTAATTCGTTAGGCGGATCAGTCATTAATGAAATCATCGCTCCTTATCATAGCGTTATAACTTCTCCTGTTAATCCAACTTACGATGGATATGATTTTTTAGGATGGTTTACCGATCCTGTTTCCGGAACGCTCTTTGATAATTGGACGATGCCTTCAGGAAATATCACCCTTTATGCAAGATGGTCGCCGAAACAATATACCCTTACCTATGAAACGAATGGCGGAACTTTAATTGCTCCAACGGTATATTCTTATCAAGCGGTCATTACTAAACCGGAGAATCCAACCAAAACTGATTATTCATTCAAAGGATGGTACCTTGATCAGGAATTTACAACGCCTTTCACATTTACAACCATGCCAGCGAATGATGTGACGATTTACGCTAAATGGATTTCTGCGCTTGAATCCACGTATTTGGAAAATATCATCACATTGGATGAAGGTACGTTTGTTGAAACCAATGGTATCATTTATGCAAAACAGACGAATGGTTATACCGGATTTTATATTCTCGACGATACTGCACAATTATTTGTTTCTTCTGATTCTGCTTCATTTTCTATTGGCGATGCCATCAGCCTGTCCGGAATCATCCATTACTGGAATGGTGTTCCGACATTAATGCATGTATCTAACATGACGTTAAAAAGCGCTGAAAATCCAATTCCTGAACTTACTGAATCTCAAATTGTTTCAATATTGCTTGCCACTCCGTCACCGGAAGTTTATTCCAGCAGAGTAAAAATTAAAGGTCTTGTGGTCGAGAGTAACGGTCATTATTTCATTCTTAATCCGAGCACCGGATTATCAATTGAAATCTCATCACGTTTCTATACTGATGAGGATATCATCCCACTGGTTAACTCTTACGTTACCGCTGAGTTACTTTATTTATCGAAATCTCCTTACTGGCAGTTTGGATTAATCAGTTATCAGACTGAAACACTAACCGACCAGCAAAAAGCAGATTTTTCTTATAATTATGTGATTCATCAAATCGGTGACATCTTTTACTCCGGCGATGTCCTTGAAATCCCGGCAGCCAATCCTTTCGGATTCGGATCCATCGAACTGATTATCGACACCCGTAACGAAGCACATATCGAAACCGTTACGAATATCTTTAAAACCGTCGTTGATACGACAATGGTTATATTGCCTTTCAAAGTTACCGTAAACGATATCGTCTTTAATTATGAAACTTCTGTTACCCTTGAACCTTTCTCATTGTCAACAATAGCTGATTACCGCCAGTCCGATAATGGAGATGATTACTTTATTAATGCTCTCATCGCTTCTGTCATCAGTGAGGATTACCGATATCTCATCATCGATGAAACTGGATATATCTATTTATATTACAATGGTGAGTTAAACGTCGGCGATGAAATTTTACTTCATGTCTTAAAAAATACTGATTCAGATGAAACTTCCATCCCTTATCAGCGTATTCTTTCATTAGAAAAGTTATCTGAAGAAAATAATGTAATCAATCAGCCACAGCTTATGTCAATTTCCGATGTCAATCTTCTTGATCCAAACGATCCTTCAGTATACGGAAAATATGTCGAATTACGGGGATTTTTAACGTTTGAATCACTTGAATATCATGATTTGTGGCAATTAACCGATGAAACTCAATTCATCCATGTAGAAGCCCTAAACTATTCTAGTTATGAAACTTTGTTTGAGTGGATGGAACGAGAAGTCATTATGAGAGGGTATCTTGACGTCGATTATAATGGCAACTTCTATCTAAACTTCATTGGCGTAAGATTCGATATTCAGCTTCCTGTTTATACCGATCAAGAATTAATTGATGCTATCATGACGTCATTCTCTTACTTCTATGGAAATAAAGTTTTTGAACCATTTGAAGAATTTATCCTTTATCCTTATCATCCTGTATTAGGAGGAGAAATCACTTGGACGTTCTTAAACGGTTCAGAAAACTATTATGATTTTATCAACAACCGCTTTACGTTCGTTGATGCACCAGTGGATATATCCATTGAAATGGTCATTTCTAAAAACGCCGTATCGCAGACTTATGTTTATAATACAACGTTAAATCCATTTCAGTACACGAAAGCGATAGAACTCGTTGATATTTGGCAATATGAAACGGTTTATGTCAAAGGCCTCGTCATTTATCGCACACCTAATGAAGTATACCTCTTAGACGATACCGGAATCATCCGGATTGAAGCATATGATTTGGATGTTTATCAGGGCGATTATGTCGTTATAAAGGGAATTAAATATACGAGTTATCAGGATTCATCGCCTTATGTTTCAAAAGATTATGACAACGATGGTCCGATGATTATGGCGATTATTTCAAGGTATAACGATGTTGTAATACCTGCATCGCCTTTGACTTTAGAACAATTAACAGAATATCCGGCTGAAACTGCAACTTTATTCAATCAATATGTTACCTTAAGCGGTCTTCTGTACGGCGATACGACTGGGTATGATTATTTCTATTTAACCAACGGTGAGAAAGAAATATCAATTTGGCCTGTCGATGAATATACATACTATCAGTTAGCCCGTTTCGTCGATTTAAATGGCGACCATGTTTTCGCAACCATAAAAGGATTTGTTTTAGGTTATACCACTGAACACGACTGCTGGACAATCCTTTATACTGGACGGGAAAATGATGTTGTATTATCGTCGTTATCCGATTTTGAAAAAGCGAATATCATTGAAAACCATCTTAAAATAACTTATGAAACTGATTATATCGGTGGAGATGATATCATTAACTTGCCAACAACAGATCCTTTCTTTGGCATTCCTGTTACTTATCTTGCAGTCGGAGAAAATGCCGCTACTGTTAATTTAACGACAAATGTCATATCTTCTGTTACGACAGAAACGATTGTTGGCATAGAAGCAACATTTTCAGTCGGTGAAGTGACTAGAATATTCACATTTAACATGACGGTGCTGCCTCCGGATTTTATCCCGGAAATTGAAGATTACGTTCCGATTGACAGTTTAAACACGGTTTCGCCATACGACACCGTCAGGATTCAGGGCATCATCTATGCAATAGGTTCAGTTAGCAGCGGTTATGTTTTCCTAATTAAAGACGAAACAGCGATGATTTTCGTCCAAACCGGATTCAATACTTATTATTATAATTACAGTATGATTGGCAAAACCATGGACGTTACCGGAAATGTTTCTTATTCACATGGCCGGATGGAATTCATAGCTAACCAGTATTCGATTGGTTCAGTTAGTTCCGGTTTAACAATAAGTTTTACAGAAATGTTAATCAATGATTTAGAAACAATCGATATTTATGATCAACTTAATTATGGACAGGGTGTAGAGGTAACCGGAAAACTCATTTATTCAAGTCTTGATTCTGGCTATCTGTTAATCACTGATAATCAGATTATATCCCTTATTGCTTCTTATCCCGGATCATATGATTTTTCGGCTTATCAAAATTTCGACGTAAAAATTAAAGGCTTCTTCTACGGCCAGTATTCAGGATCAAATAAAGATACGCTGTCACTGATATATACCAATTATAATTATGGATACGGTGCGAATCTCACTTTGGCTGAAACTGACGAACAAGTACTCGCAGACAGCGGATTAGAAATCGTGTTAAGCAGCATGCCAAAATATCTACTTAATCCTTACGATAATTATTATTTCATGAACTATTTGAGCGCCCTTCCTACGGCAACGATTAACTATGAGGTTGTCTTTGGAATGGAATATGCAGAAGTATCGGGCTATCAATTCTACACCCATCTTCCTTCGGTAAACAGTATTGCGACAATCCGCATCACGGTTACTTATGGAACCAAATCCGCTACCGCCGATTATGACGTTGAAATCAAAGGTTTCGCCATCGGTACTTTAGAAGATTTGATTACTGTTGAAGACGGAACTTTAAAATTTGCGGTTACAGGAACAGTCATTCATTACGGATGGGGATTCTTATATGTTTTAGTTGATAATCAGGTTTATTATCTCGAACGTTTCCTGGATTATTACCCTGAAATGGGACAACAGGTGCTTATCTCCGGATATAAGAGCGTTATCGACGGCAAAGCTGATTTCAGTTATGACATTGCGGCTCTTCCTTACGGTTATTCAGAAGTTACTGTCATTCCGTCAGTAGATGTCCTTATATACGATCTTTACTTTTATGAGAATTTGATTTATTCTTCCGGATTATATCAGAATTTCCTCAACATAACTGCCGTGCTCAAATACGATAAATACGCTGACATGTTCTATCTTGAAGAGATTGTTGAAGATACTTGTTATAAAGTGTACATCCGCGAATTTTTACCTGATGAAATGGAATATTTCGCCTTAGAAAGTAAATCTGGTATTTTATACAGAAGCGTGTTGTTTGATTTAATCGGCGAAACTGTTTCGATGAAACTGTTATTCAATTTCCATACTACTTTAGATACATATTTCGTTTTAGATTTCCGTGGTTATGAAGAAGATATGGATATTCTATACGCTGAATCATTACAGGCTATGGATAATGCAATCTACCGTTTACAGTATCTTTATAGTAATCTCAACTTACAAAGCGGCGATTACCTTTTAGATTATTTACCTTTTTACGATAGTGTATATGAAATCTATTTTGATTATTATCTGAAAAACACTGCGGATTCTGCTTTCGTCTTCCTCGAAGATTACGGATTTATCAGTCAAATTGATGAAGAGTATCGTCTTGTATTAGATGTTTTCGTCGGTATTTATGATTACGACTTATCAGATTATCTGACGACGACAACCATAATTACCGTAACAATATCTCCACTTCCGGTTTCTTCTGTAAAAGACGTTTTATACGGGGTAATCGGCGATAATTATTACTTTAAGGGCATTATCGAATTTGCTTACAGCGATTATAACGAGTGGATTATTCTGAACGACGGAGTCAACCGGATTTACGTTGATTGCTACGGCTGTCTCAGTTACAGGGATTTTGTTTACCAGACCGGTGATGAAATTGAATTAATCGGGATGAGAAGCACTTATTCAAATAACGGATATGTTCCTATTGTCGAAGACATTGCATGGCTAAATGTTATATCTTCGGGACATGTGATTACACCGACGCCGGTTACGATGACGATTGCGGATATCTTAGCATTAGATTATACCAATCCTGAAGTATACGGTTACTACATTGAGATTACCGGAACGATTGTCTTCAGTGGCAATCCCGATTATCCTTCATTTGATATCCATCTGGATGAGTATGTCACCGATGATTACGATTTACAGTTATGGGACGACGATTACTCCACCTATGACGACCGCTTCTATCCATTATTAGGACAAACAGTGACGGTAAGGGGATATTTAATCGGTTTTGAATATATTTATTCGACCTTTGACTGGATTCTTTACGTAGACACAACCAGCATTTCGGAATAATAATACTTTTAAGGTGATAATATGAAATATCAGGAATTGCAATCATTTTATCAGGAAAAAAAATTAAAAAATCCTGATTTTGAACAAACTGTTTCAATCATTAAATCTATAGAGCTGGCAATGAATCAGCCACTCGAGGATTTTTCAGTCAAGACGCTTGACGACGCCATATCCATTTTCTATGAAACAGGTAAAACGGATGTTGAATTTTTCATTTGCATTATGCGTTATATGCGCATGATAAAACATCATGAGCTATTCATCCGATTAACACAATACACCGGCGGAATCGATGTTATAGAATCCATTCTTGAGCGATTGGTTACTCTTCATGGCGAAGCGCTGAAAAATAAAATCATCAATCAGCTTACGCTTCCGCAACTGGGCATGAAACCGGAAAAAATCATTTTCTTTACTTCAGCATTCATGACGACATTACATCAGTTCTTCTCCCCTGAAGAAATAAAAACTATCCTGACGGGAAATAATCATCAGATTCCTATTTCTTCCTTTGAGAGTGACAAGGTATTATATGAAAGCAGCGAAACGCTAGAAGAATTCCTGCGATTAAAACATCAAAACATGATTGAAATACTCTCGAAACACGCGAAAGAAAACAAAGTATGGTTTGAAC
>CALEZX010000003.1 GCA_937928185.1 uncultured Caryophanales bacterium | reverse complement strand
AAAATAAAAAAAGTATCTCAAATTCTACTTTGAAATACTTTTTCAACAGTCTGAATCCCTTTCATCGAAAGGGACTATTTTTAGTATTTACGGGCAGCTTTTTCTTTCTTGATCAGTTCTAACGAATTATCCGTAAACCGATAGATATAATTTCTTAATGTGTTCGAGTCATAAACCCAGCCATTCGTCAATCCGGGGTATACAAAACTCGTAAATAAATTGAGAAGCTCTCGTTCTTCATAAGCCTGAGTGACAAATACCGTATTGAACTCTTTGTTAATGACGATATACTGTTTGAACAGTCCGGCACATCGGTAATCACCGAAATCATTCATCCAGAACTGATAGCCATATCCGTAACGGTCTTTAGGATTATCGACGTGATCGGTATTAATCTGGTAAGAAGTTGCCAGATCTAAATACGCTTTAGAGACGATTTGTTTATCTCTCCATACGCCGTTATTCAGAAGTAAATGTCCAAATTTGGCCAAATCTATTGCACTCAGTTCTAATCCGGTTGCGCCGACAGTATATTTCCCTGCGGTTCTCCAGAGGGGTTTATCGATTTCCAGCGGCTGAAAGATTTCCTTGTCACAAAAATCGAGTAAACTCATGTTTGTAATTTTCGTTACGATGGCCGAAAGCATATAGGTACAGAAGTTATTATACATAAATTTCGTACCGGGTTCGCTTGTCAGTTCTCCTTCAAAGAATACTTTGACGGGATCCTGATTGGGCTGAATATCATACAGGTAATCGCGGGGATGCCCTGCTGACATCGTCAGTAAATGTTTAACCGTCATTTTCTGATAAGCTTCTGAAGCATTTTTGGCTTCTTCTGGGAAAAACTTGACGAGGAGATCATCGGTTGAAAGTAACCCGCGGTCTATTAAAATACCAATCGCCACAGACGTAAACGATTTTGAGATTGAATAGACATTTTCGCGGACTTCGGGGCCGTAAGTAGCTGCGTAAGCATCGAACACCTTATTGCCGTCTTTGATTAAAACCAATGCATGAACATTTAAAGAATCCTCTTGTATTTTGTCAAACATGTCGAGCAGTTTACCCTTTTCAATGTTGGCGTCTTTACAGGATGCTTTTTCAAAATCTTTGCGGGGAAAATTCATATTAAGACCTCCTAAAGTGGTTTTTTTTAAGTATCTTTATTCTATCATATCTTATAAGAGTTTTGTGTGAAGTCTAATGAAAATATTCAATTAAATGTTTATAAAACAGAACGGCTTCCGTTAATGCGTCAATCGATACCGATTCGTTAATGCCATGCATTTTCTTTAAATCCTGATTATGGACGCGGATTGGCGAGAATCTGAGAGCCGAATCACTGATTTTTGTGTAATGTCTAGCGTCGGTTCCGCCTAAAATGACATAAGGAGAAATTAATACATCCGGAAAAACCGCTTTGATGGAATTAATCACATTTTGATATCCATTTTTGTGAATATCGACGACAGGCGTCGCTTCTCTTCCTTCAATTATTTCACATTCACACCCATATTTTTTCGCGATGGCGTTAAGTGTTTCAAAGGTCGAATCAATTCCTTGAACCGGATGCGTACGGCAGTTCAGCAATATCCAGGCTTCATTCGGAATAACGTTTTCTGCTTCAGATCCTTTCATCATGGTGTAGGCGATTGTCGTTGACAATAGCGCACGTCCATAAGGGTTGATTCTTGGCAGTAAATACGTCATGAGGCCTTTAAACAGCCATAAATTACCAAACAACAGCCGGAATGGAAAACTCATCGTCGGCGCAGCGGTTTCAAATAAATCTTTCACTTCGGGAATCATTTTCGTTTTTAATGGGAATTTTTTTTCAATATGGGTTATAAATTCAGATAATCTCGCAATCGGCGTATTTTTAGGTGGCGTTGAGGAATGACCGCCGGCCGATTTGGCTTTAACTTTGATATTTACATATCCTTTTTCGATAACGCCAATCAATGCAATCGGCGTTTTTGAAGTCGGTAAAGCTCCGGTAACGATGGCGCCGCCTTCATCTAAAACGAGTTTTGGCGTAATGCCTTTTTCTTTTAAATACTGTACGGTTATCTCCGCTCCAAAACCCGATACTTCTTCATCGCTTGAACTGGCTAAATAGACGTCAGTATTTGGGACGAATCCCTGAATAATAAGTTCTTCGGCCGCTTGAAAGAAGGCGTATAACGTACATTTTGTATCAAAAGTACCCCTTCCAAACACTTCGTTTCCGTCGATTAATCCCCCAAATGGATCACTCGTCCACCCTTCTTTCGGGGCAGGAACGACGTCCTGATGCGCCATCAAAATTAAAGGCTCTGCCTTTGAATCTTTTCCATGCCAGTGAGCGAGCAGTGATTTTCCTTCGAATATTTTGACGTCCATTTCTTTAAAGACATGAGGGAACAGTTCCGCCATTTTTTCCTGCATCTGACTGAAAACTTCTTGTCCTTCTTCGGTTTTTGAGGCAATCGTCGGATATTTTATCAATGAAGAAAGCCCTGAAGCATAGCTGTTTTTGATTTCTTTAGAAACGTCTATATCTTTTCTTTGGCTTCCCTGATAACTCATGAACACCGTTCTGATGACCGCAATGAGTAAGAGCAACACCAGTAATCCAAGCAGACTTAACAAACCATAAATAAGATAGTCCATATTGTTCTCCTATATGATTTTTTTATCGTATAACAATTTCGCAACTAAAACGCTGACGACCGCTCCAACCATAATGACGATGGTAATGTTGCCAATCACAAATCCCGGCATGAGGAATGCTAAGACAACCATGACCAGTAAAGGGATGGCGACGATTTTTAAATTACCTTTAAAATATTTGTATCCCAGTGCGCCGAATAACGCCGATACAACCCAGTTGAACGCTGGTTGTAAAACCTGACTCGAAAGAATCGGTCTGAGAGGAATCAGAAGAATGATGCCAAACGTCATGATAAACACCGTCGTGAGCGTAGAAGCGACGACGCTCATTGTCGAAACGACTTCATTTTCTTCCGTACCAATCGTTGTGCCAACGATTTGGCGTGCATTCATTACGCACGGGATTTTCAGATTAGCTAAATTACCGGTAATAAATGCTAAATACGTGGCCGTCGTGCCCAATATCGGCGAATAAGTCGCCACTTCAACGATGCCACCGGGCAGATAAATCAACGATAATACGCCGATACCGATAAACATCTTTTCCAAGTCCGGACCTACTCCGGTAAATACCATAATCAGTACCGGAACGGCAATCATGACGCCTATTCCCATCAGGGTAAATATTCTTCCCTGACGATGCATTAAATCCTGATAAGTTAAGTTCGGTTTCATTAGTAGATACCTCCTAAGCCGAGTAAGACGGCGACGGTCATCCCAAATATCATCGAGAATGATAATGCGAAGTTCTCTAACCATTTTACTTTCTTTTTCGTAATCAGCCATTCACAAAAAGCCATCGCCATCATCGCTGAAGCCATGACGATAATCGGCACAACCGTACTTCTGTCTTCCGTTACGGGGTTGCCCGAACCGTCGAGCACATACGCCCCGTTTTCAATGAGTTTGACTTCGTAATGTACCATTTTTGCGACTGCGTCGCCGATATAAGCGGAAATCATACCGATGAAAAATGCGTCGAAGAGAATTTTTCCAAATCCTTTTCCACCGTTTTGCGTTGCCTTGTTAATGACTTTCTGCTGATACTTCTTAAAGAAAATTAAGGCAAATATTGCTCCCCAGGTAATTGAAATGGTCATCACGAACGCAATCGTCACGAAGTTTTCAACCGTCAGGGTCGCTAAAGTGACGCCTTCTGCCGCAACGCTTAAAGCCATCAGTTCATAATGTAATGCGCCGACGACCGATAACCGGATCCACGGTAATGGAATTCCTAATAATCCCGCCATGGTAATGACGCCGATAAATATTCCTATTGAAGGCAGAATTGAAAACGATACCGAACTGATAATCGTTTTTTTCATCATTTCTCTGCTCATATTTAATTCTTTTCCCTTTTTATAGGCAGTCAAACCAAAATAAAGCGATCCGCCGATGATAAAAAGAGTGACCAAAATTCCTAAAGCATACATCCACCATGATTCTTTTATTTCATTGACAGTTATAGCACTTAAGTAAAAATTCTTCATCTTTTCCTCCCTTAACACGTAATAAAAAAATTGTAAACGATATTTATTATCTTTTCAATAGAATGGCTGAAAATAGGTTAAAAAAAAGACCTTTTAAAGGTCTTATTGAAGCGCTGTGATTTTTGGTTCAACCGCTTTATACAATCCATAAAATCCAAAAACGACAAGCGCACCTAAAAACGAAGTGAGAAGCATGTATAGTGGATTGATTTTAAACCAGCCGATGTTAAAAGTTTTTCCCAAATTGAAAAACAGTTCAAGCGGAGTGCCTTTTTCGGGGCTTAACGTATAAAAATAATTGGCGCTAAAGCCAAATAAAACGTTAAAGACGTTATTAACAATTAACGCAAAAAGATACAGAATAACCATTAACCCCATAGTTTTTATTAAGGTCTGCTTTGTAATTTTAACAAATCCGCTTGCAACAGCCCAAAGCGTAATCGCTACTATTAACATATGTCCCCATAAATACGCCATAGCACGGAAACTTATTAATGTAGAATAATTCTCAAGGCTATTGGCAAAGACAATTGACATCATCGCAGCGGGTAAGTTTAAACAAAACGCTAAAGAAAAAAACACTTTATTATCCTTTAAGAAAGCAAATAATAAAACAAAATTCGCAAAATGACAAATTTGAAGCGGTATCAATTCTGCGTTGGGGATATAATTATTCTTGACTAAAATTTCTATATTTCTTAATAATAAGACAATAATCGCAATAACTGATAGAATAATGCCTATTTTTCGTTTTTCTTCATAGGACTTATTCCTGAAAACGATAAATAAAATAACTGATAAAATAAATGGCGAAATAATAAATAAATAATGAAATAAACTCCACATCTGAAATGTCATAATCATTCTCCCTGTACATACTGAACAAAATTATATCATAAAGATTAAATTATCGTATCCATAAAAAAACAAAAAAACGGCTAATTTGCCGTTTTCATCTTTTTTGATAAATACCGTTCTTCTTCCGAGAAAATACATCCGCAGTATTTCTGCATATATAACGGAAGTTCCCTGGCCTGTTTCTGTCCCTCGCGGAAAAACGGTCGGAAATCCTCATAATGGAATTTAATTCCGATTTCTCTTTCTAGTTCTTCGCCTAATGCTTTAATCTTTTCATGTTTCTGATAAGGACTGATTAACAACGTCGTTGAAAAAGCATCATAACCGTTTGCTTTTGCATATAAAGCCGTTTCTCTCAAGCGCATGTCGTAACAGCCCAGACACCGGTTGTCTAAATCTTCAATCGCCATCTTCGTAAACATTCTTAATCCATAGTTATCGTTAACGGTTAACGGAAGATTAATCATTTCCGAATAACTTTTCAAAGCGTCGAGCCGGTTTTTATATTCGGTATAGGGATGAATATTCGGATTGTACCAGTAACCCTCAACCGTTATTCCTTCGTTTCTTAAAACCTGTATCGCCATGACTGAACACGGCGCACAACAGATATGTAATAATAATTTCAAAATATCACCTAATTCATCATCAATTTTTCTAAAGCTTTCGGATGATTTAATCTTGCGGCCTGTTCATAATACTTTTTGGCTTGACCGATATTGCTTTCAATATAGGGTGGAAACCCATCTAAATATAAATTACCCATTTCATAAAGAGCTTCACTGCACTGCAAATCTTTTAAAGCTTCTTTAAGCCAGTTCATCGCCAGTTTTGGTTCTTTGTTCTTAGTAAACAAAAATACTTCGACCATGGCTTTTGACAGTTTGGTTTCAGCCGCCATCTCAAACCAGTATCTAGCCGTCCTGTCGGAAGCCATGACACCTTTTCCTTCTTTAAAAATCATGCCTAAGTAATGCATTGCAAAAGCATAATTATTGGCATTATGTTCCGGATCATTCACATAATCGATAAACAAATTTTTAGCTTTTTGATAATAAACGATTTTTTTCTTCGGTTTGATTTTTTCTTCCGTAATCTCATCCATAATCATCGCCGCATATTTATATTTTGCGCCTAAAGATCCGGATTTTATCGCCCGCTCAAACCATTTTTCCGCTTCTTTAAAGTCGTGAGAACATCCCACGCCTTTATCATGAAACACCCCAAGCCAGTACATCGCCTGATAATTTCCTTTTTTGGCTGCGGTTTCCATATACGAGTATGCTAACGCTTTGGAATGATTTTCAATCTGTTCGCGGTAATTCAGTAACCCTAAATTGACGAGCGCGTCTAAATCCTGCAGCCTTGAAGCTTCCATATACAGTTCTTTTGCTTTTTCCGCATTGGTTTCAGTTTTCATGCCCATGCGGTATAAATCGCCAAGTTTCGACAAAGCTTTCGGATGTTTGGCAGAAGCCGCCATATCCAGATATTTTTTCGCTTCATCGATATTTTGTCTGATGCCCTGTCCGTATAACAGACAGACGCCATAACCGTAATAACCTTCCGGATTATTCATATCTTTTAACATTTGGTAGTAATAACAGGCTTTTTCATAATTTTTCTTGGTAATGGTATTGCCTTCATAATAAACGTTACTGACAATTTTCAGCTGATCGAGGTCTTTGGCTTTTGCCAGAAGTTCGCGGTAGTAAAAGGCAAGTTCATGCAGGTAAGCTGAAGATTTTTTCTTAAAATACGGATGCTTCCCGTCAAGGTAGATATTCATCATCGTTTTCATGGCTTCTTTATGTCCGTTTGAGGCGGCCTTATCTAACCAGTGAAATGATTTTTCCGGGTTTTTATGATATTCTTTCTGAAGCTGGTAATACATCCCTAAATTATATTGACCCGTTGGATTGTTTAAATCTGCGGATTTTTGAAAATACTGATAAGCTTCGTCCGGATTTTTCTTACAGCCAATCCCTTTCATGAGGGCTTCTCCTAAAGCGTTAAACGCATCAGGATCATTAAGTTTCGCTGCACTTAATAGATACCGGTATGCTTTAGTTTTGTTCTTTCTGACGCCTTCACCGCTCTGATATAATTTGGCTAACGTAATTGCGGCGACCGAATAATCAAAAGCTTTCGCTTTTTCATAATTCAGGACCGCCTGTTTCATATCTTTCTTTAAAGCAAAATAATTTCCGAGATTATAATAACCGACGGGGTTATCTTTATCCGCCGCCTGCTTATAATACGAATAAGCTAATTCAAGGTTAATTGGCCGGTTAATGCCATAAAAACAGGCGTCTCCTAAATCATTTAAGGCTTTTGGGTTTAAAGATTCATTCATGCGTTATACCCCCTTAATGAATTTAAGGCTAAAACAGCCGGTTCATAATGCAAATTTTTTGAAATATCATACCATTTGGCCGCTTTTACAAACGAACTGTCGACGCCGTCGCCCTGTTCATATTTTTCTGCCAAACGGTAAGCCATATAGCCATCGCCTAATTCAGCGGCTTTTAAACAGTAATCAAAAGCTTTCTTGGCGTCTTTAAGAACGCCGATACCTTGATCATAGGCTTTCACAAGATTCTGAAATGCCGGCAGATGTCCTTCGTTCGATGCGATTTCTAAATAGATAATCGCATCATTCGGATGATCGCTCGACAGGAGTTCTTCACCGATAGAAAACATCATCTGCGTCGTTCTTGCGTCGGTTTTGCTTTTTGTACCGATGAGCCGGAAACGGTTCATCGCATCAATCGAACCGTAAGATAATGCTTTATTAAGCCAGGTAAAAGCCGATTCGGGACTTTTCGGAACGCCTTTTCCTTCTAAATAAGCAACCCCGATTTTGTATGCGGAAAAAGCATCTTCATTTTTAGCGAGTTCGGCGTATATTTTTAACGCCTTTGTTTCGTTTTTACTGACGCCGAGACCGATTTCATAACATTCAGCGACTTTCATATACGCTTCATGATATTTTCTTTCGGCTGCGGACTGGAAATATTCAAAAGCTTTGGCTTCATTTTTACCGACGCCCCAGCCGTTTAAATGACAGATACCCATCATATAAATGCCTGCGGGTTCTAATTCCAAAGCGGATTTATTAAAAGCGTCTAAGGCGATATCGATATCTTTTTTCATTCCCAGACCGTTTAAGGCCATCATTCCTAAATAGTAATTGGCCAAGGGGTCATTTTTTTTCGCCAGTTTTCTGATGACAGGCAAGGCTTTATCGAACTGTTTTACATCGTAAAGTTTGATGGCTTCACTTAATCTTTCTTCATTTTCCACCTAAATCCCCCCTAAATACCGATTAATTTCATTATACCATAAAATACTATGCTGAAACGATGAATTCTTTTAAGACAATCAGCCGGGAAAGCGAACGGTCTAAACCACCGCTTTTATTTCTCGCCAGCCATAATTTACGATGAGCATCAATCAACTTATCAAGCAATGAAATAATTGCCTGTTTGTCGACTGATTCAGGATAATTCAGATAAACATTGACGAGGATTCCTAACCGTAAGAAGTTTTCAGTCTGAATTAATTCATTATAAAGCAATGAACTGATTTTCAGGTCTTGAATGGCTTCATGAAAGCCATTAATCAGACGGTTAAGCGTCTGAATGCTTGTGAGCGATAAAGGATTTTGTTTAATCATTTCGGCGTGAGTCGATTTCTTTAATTCATACGGAAAACGATTGGTCGGATCAACGTATTGTAAAATTTGAAACAGTGTCGTCCCGTTATAGACATAGTGTGTTTCTGAATCGTTATATGACGATAATTCCTTCATCGCCTGCGATAATGTATTCGTTTCATCGTTAAACACAAAATGATTGAGGAAATCATGAAGCGATGAAAACTCGTCATAATCGTCGCACCAACTGCTTTGTGCCAGATAAGCGATGCCTAAATAGCTCCATGGGAAATACTGAAGATGGCCGTTGTCGCCCCAGTCGGTGGTTATGACCCCTAAACCGCCATATTTTTTAGCGCTGATGCAGGCGTTTTTCGTTGTGAGATACATATCCTGAAAACGACCGGTAAAACTATTCCAAGTCGATGTTCCTGGCGCTAATATAAACGGTAATCCGAGACTATTCAGCTGGCTGGCATGGGAAGAAAAATCATAACTTCGGTCATATCCCCAGTCGATAAAAATCGTATCTTTCGGTAATTGATCCGCTGCTTTTGGATGGTTTATCAGCACGTCTCCCCACATCATCGGCTGTTTCTGATATTCTTTAACGGTCCCGATGAGCTGTTTCACAAAGGACAGATAAACCGTTTCAACCGAAGATTTTTCGCAGACTTCTTTGCTTTTTCCGCGTCCGAGTTCAAAAGGTTCATCGCAGTTAATGTTAAAATACTTTGATTTCGTATGAGGAATAAAATCCTGATACAGTTTTTTAACAAAATCAAGACTCTTCGGATCAAGCGGATTCAGGGTAGAAGCTAAAAAAGGAAATCCCCACTGGACGAATCCGTCTGGGCATTCGGATAACTCATGAAAATCCTCCATCGCCAGCCAGCTGGTCATATGACCGAAACTGTTCATATTGCCAACTAAATCAATTCCCCTTGTTTTAGCGAATGCTTCTAATTTCTCATATTCATCCAATAGAAACGGGGTTTCATTGATCTGATAATCTTTAAAACTCGGATATTCGATCGCCAGTCCTTCAACGTAGAGCTGTAAATGATTGATTTTTAACATCATCAGATGACTGACAATCTGTTTTAAAGTCGATAAAGTCGGGATTTTGTCTCTCGAGATATCGATCATGACACCCCGGATTTTCAAATCCGGATAATCATGAATATCCTGAAGGAATAGTGGTCCTTGTTCTAATAACTGAATTAGCGTTACGATTCCGTATAACGCACCATGGTAATCAGAGTAGCTGACTGTAATATAAGAATCAGTAACCGATAAGCGGTATTCTTCTTCTTTGTACGACGATACATGGTTAAATATCAGGGTGACGTCATTGTTTTGTGCTTTTTGAAATTTCACAGATAAGATTTCATCTAACGGTTTTAGTTCATCGGGCAAACGGTAACTGATTGGTTTGGAAAAATGACCGGAAGACTTAATCATTTCTTTAACTTTTGGAAATATCGTCATGTTATACCTCCACTATCTTCATCGTATCGCCTTCAATCGAATACAAATATATCATTACCGGTTTATCGGTTTTACCGCTGATATGATCTTTGTATCCTCTGAGCTGCGAAACATA
This sequence comes from uncultured Caryophanales bacterium, assembly GCA_937928185.1. GTDB lineage: Bacteria > Bacillota_I > Bacilli_A > Izemoplasmatales > Hujiaoplasmataceae > UBA5603. Next base: position 33,230 of record CALEZX010000003.1, on the reverse strand, counting down.
AGCCGGATCATCGATTGTTTTTAACTTATAATCGATGATATCGACATGGTCCTCGTAAAGAATAAGCAAATCGATAACCCCAGTTTTTGTTTCTCCGTCTTTTGTTTCGGTAAAGGGATATTCTTGATAGATGATTCCTTCGGATATAGATTTCATAAGCGGCTGTTTCAGGAAGTTTTCAATGATTATTCTTTCATCTTTTCCGAGGGTATTTAAAGCTTTTTCGGCGTTTTTAAAATCAAATTCTTCAAATAAGCGGTGAATTTTCAGACCTTTCGACAGTGCTTTTGTCGCTAAGTTATCAACGTTTAAATTTAGTGATTTAGAAAAATGGGATGAAACTTTGGTTTCTGCCTTGATAAAGATAGGCTCATAGTTAATCGATGAAGCATCAGATACCGGTGAAAAATCAGATCTGATTCTGATGGTTTTGATATCAGTAACGGGTTGTTTCCAAAGGTCTGTCTTTTCGACGGCGTCAAAAAAATCGTGGTAACACTTAAATTTCAGTCGTTTAGATGCAGATATATAACCTTCTTCATATTCACAGTCAATCGGTTTAGAAGTTTCTTCATTGAGCAAAAAGAACATTTTCTCCTTAGCCCGGGTTAAAGCCACATAAAACAGACGGATTCGTTCCGATAAATCTGATTTCTTCTTCTGATAACGCCATAAATTATGCCAGATATTATCATAAAAATATTCTTTTTTTGACTTAATGATTAATCCGTAACTCGGGTCAAAAATCGTCGGCTGTTTCTGATCTTGGCTGAGTATTGATTTATCGAGTCCGGGATAAAAACAAAAACTGAATTCTAATCCTTTGGATTTGTGAATCGTCATAATCCGGACTGCATCGGTTGAAAAATCGATTGGACGGGAAAATTCGATGTCTAAGTCCCGGTTAGAATAAACGTCATCAAAATAACTGATTAGGTCGTCAAACTGAAACTGACGGAAACCTCTGACTTTTGAAAAGATAAAATCTAATTTTCTTTCTACACTGATCGGATCGTCGAGAAGAGCGATATAATCATAGATTCTGGTCGTTTCGACGATTACATCGATAATTTCCGGAATACTTTTGTCGATGACTGAAGATATCTTCGTCAACTCTTCATGAAGACGTTTAAATGCCGGATATTGTTGTAATACTTCAATATCATCAGTCGTATTAAACGGATGATTTACAAATAGTTTCACGATATCGTTATCGCTGATTTCATATACGAATGATCTTGCGACGCCGTAAAAAGCATGTTTGAAATACTGTTTAAAATATTCTTTATTCCGGTAACATTTCATTAACTTTAATATCTGACTGAAAAACAGAATTTCCGTCGATGCGACGACGACTTCATCCGCAATCGAATCGACGGGAATCGAAGCGTCGGTCAATACTTTTTCAAAAACGGAAAAATCGGTTTTTCGATCGATTAAGATACAAAAATCCTGAAATTTTGCCGGTTGATAATAGATGCCGTCGGAATTGAATTTAGCGACTAACGTTTTATTGTTAATCATTTCGAGAATTTTACCGGCGATGATTTTAGCTTCCGTTGCGGATTGCGTTTCGTTGCCGTCTTTGACAAAATGATAACTTAAAATTTCCGGCGAATAATCGAGAGGATTATCGCTTAACTGCTCGTATTGTTTATTCCCATAGATTAAAGCCTGATGATTCTGATAATCGATTCCGCCGATTTCTTCGCTCATAATCGGGTTAAATAACTGATTAACGCCATCGATGACTTCTTTTCTAGAACGGAAATTAGCATTCAGATCAATGGCGATACCACCGGTGTTCTCTGAATATAAATGATATTTTCTGATAAAGTTTAATGGGTTAGCGTTTCTAAAACCATAGATGGACTGCTTGGCGTCCCCAACCATAAAGACATTATTCTTACTGATGAGAGAAACTAAATACTCCTGTAAATCATTGGTGTCTTGATATTCATCGACCATAATTTCAAAAGTGCTGTCTTTTATTTCCTGTCGGATATCCGGATGATTACGAATCAGATTGATTGCTAAATGCATGATATCGATAAAATCGAACAGATGATGATCAATCTGATATTTCTCGAGTTTAAACCGGTAGTTATTCAGAATCTGACAGATGGCCTGAATTGTGGGTTTGGTTTCTAGTAATGCTTCTTTTAATTCCGTCTTTGAAGAAACCATCAGCGGCTGAAACTGTTTCTTTACGGTTTCGAATGGCTCTTTCACAGGATCGGCGAGTGATTTCAGAAAAGCTAAAGTATCTTCATCAATCGCATTCGAAACCCGGGGATAAACAGGAAATTTTACGGATTGATACGTTATCATGATTTCTTCTAAGGTCGAAGATTTCAGAAATTCATTCAGTGAAACATGAAGTTTATCACAGTAATCGGAAATTTTTTCATTTTCTGACTGACTTAATTCTTCCTGTAACATCTGATAATTCTGATGGCATTCTTCCTTAAGCGATAAAATTAACGATTCAAAATCATTTAGGCTCTTTTCAATCGCCTGATCTGAAAACATCATTTCTGGCAGATTGCTCAAATAATCCATTGCTTCCGGAATCATCTCAAGGCCTTTATCTAACGTTTTTAATACGTCGATCAGACCATAATCCCCTCTATCAAAAAACCGATCGACTGCGTTAATAAACCAGTTAGGTTTTAAAGCGTATAATTCATTCATTGTTTCATCTAAAAGTCGCGTTTTAACCGAACTTAAAAGGATTTTATCCGCTATTTCAATCGACTTCGGTAAATTTAACAAATAATGATACTGTTTGACAAGACCCAAACAAAAACTATCGAAAGTCGAAATTTTCGCATTTTCTAACTTCGCTAACTGTGTTTTCAAATCATCGATTTTTCCGATTTTTTCTTTGATTCTTGATTTCATCTCGGCTGCCGCCGCATTTGTAAAGGTCAGGATAATTAACTTATCGACGTCGACGCCGCTTTTTAATATCCTGATAACCCGTTCCGACAATACCGTCGTTTTTCCGCTTCCTGCACCGGCGCTGATGAGAATATTGTTTCCGGAGGATTGAATTGCCTTAAGCTGTTCTTCTGTAAAAGCCATGATTATTCATCCTCCCCGTCTGAAAGTTCCTGATCTTCTTCTGATATGTACTGATTCGCAGAATAACATACCGATGCATGCGGGCAATACTGACAGGAAGGAGAATCGTCAAAGTCATTTTTCCCTTGAATCGGATTAATTGAAAAGTCACCGGCATTCATCCGTTCAATTGCCTTCTGAATGAATCCGTTGATTGATGCGACCATTTCTTCCATTTTTTCTTGCGATACTAATTTGTCGGTTGTGTAGAAACTGACACCGTCATTTTTTAATCGGAATCCGGTGACATTCAGATTAGGCGCGAATTTTTTAACGAGATTGGTATCGCTAATGGCAACTCCATTCATTATCAGGGCTTTTTCTAATTCCCGTCCATTTGGAAGCATATTGAGTCTTTTGACGTTGACACCTTGATAAAAGAAACCAAAAGGAACTGTTTCTTTAGGATTATTCTTCTTTAAAAGGTTTAAATAAAATAAAGGCTGAATATCGATTCCTTTTTCATAACCGTCGAAACTGAAAGTCTTACTGCCGGTTTTATAATCGATTACCGAGTAATACAGTTTATCATTGGATTCATAGGAAAGAACGCGGTCAATTTTTCCTTTCATGAAGAAATTAGGCTGTTTTGGAATATCAGCTTTGATTTCCATTTCAAAACCTTCATTCACAAAATCAGACTCTTTTTCCATTTTTTTGAGATATTCAATGATTTTTTCAAGACGGTTCACGAATAAATCTAGATGAATCGCCATTTTTGGCGACAAAGAATACCCAAGTTTGACAATAAATTGATTTTTCAGATCATTGATTGACTCATCTGAGTTCATGATTTTTGATAATATCTCATGAGCGATATTACCGAATAAAATCGAATCGCTCGGTTCTTCAGTAAGAACCTTCAGTAAATAATCGAGCAAAAAACGGAAACTGCATGCGTTAAAACGCTCGAGATTCGTCGGTGAGAAATTAAAACCTTTTGACAGAAGCCGTTTAGCAGTAAAAGCATCAATCGGCTTAAACTTAGGATGATAGGTTTTGTTTATCATTTTAAACGTTGCGTGATAAGACGGAAAATCATCATCGGTTTTGCCGTAGTGATTCATCATGTACCGTTTTTTCTGATATTGCAAATAATCTGACGCTTCAGAACCGGATTTGTTATTTTCCAGCGGATAATATCTTGTTTCAATCATCATTTCATCAGGGAGAATATCGCATTTTCTCATGGAATTACCCTTGATTTTTTTAGGGAAAAACAATGTCAAATGATTCAGTGATTTTATCCGGTTGACGAGATCTGTTAACATCGACATATTTTCTTCAATCGATGTTTTTAGTCCCAATTCCTGTTTTTCTCTGTCCCATAAATAGTCATCGTCACGTCGGTAGACAGGGAATAAAGTATCGGTATAGTTCATGATAAAATAATGTTCATCGGGATGAACAAAAGCATTGCTCACAGATGATACTCTGACAACGTTTTTAATCTCAGGCTGATGTATCTTCTTCTGTTCGATTAAAAACAATAAAAGGTTTTTATTGGCTTCTAGATAGTCAAGGCCGTAAGTCTGAATGATCTCAACAATCTGATTATATGCCTTTTCGGCATAGAAAGACTCTTTATCAATACTCTGGCTGAAAATCAAAAACGCTTCTTCAAGTGACATGATTTTGACATCTTTCATGAACTGAATGACGGAATGTTGCGAATCAAGAGAAATGTCTTCTTCTGGCTGAACCGAAAAACCATAAAATAATGCAGCTTTTTTTAACAGCCATAAATCATCATTTGTTGCATTGACGATTGATATCTGATTAATGTCGGTACCATTCTTGATTAATCGGAATATTTTATCGATAACCGCCTGAGCCTGCAAATTTTCGTCTTCTAAATTTATCATCCTCGCCTGAAAAGAATCATTCGTTTTTGAAGAATAAAAAATAACGTTTGCGTTTCTGATTTCCCGAACAGATAAAGCATTATAGGCAACGACGAAATCTTGGTTTTGAAAACGGACAGGATTGATGATATCGACATATCCTAGATTCGATAGATGACGTTTGTACTTTTGTAATTCTTTCAGTTTCTCAGACTGATAAATCCCGGTAAGGGAAATAAACGGCAGAAATTCTAATATTCTAATACCGAGATAATAATTGACGTTAAATTCCTGAGCGAGTTCAATCAGAGCTGACGGATTAATGCTATCTTTTAAAGCATCTTCATCGATTAACTGACAGGGATTAAAGCAATTTAATAATTCGATTTCACGTAAAAAATCCATTTTTAAGGGTTTATGTAATAATAAAAAAGGTGGTTGATCAAAAGTCTGTAAATATTGGATTAGTTCTTTCATGCTTTCACCCACTTTTCTCTATTATATCATGAATATTTCATGATGATTATCGACAATTGGAAAATATGGGCAAAAAAAATATCCCCTGTTTGGGGATATCCTTTATTCAATTGCGATATATTTCTTTTCTTTAACGTTTGTTCCTTGTTTTGGTACGAATAAAGTCAGGACGCCTTTTTCATAACCGGCTTTGATATCCGATTCAGCGATATCTTCACCAACATAGAAACTACGGGCGCAACTTGAGTAAACTCTTTCTTGTCTTAAGTAGCGGACATCTTTCTTTTCTTTGTTTTCTTCTTTTTTAACTTCAACAGTTAAATAACCCTTTTCGAGTGAAATCTTGATATCTTCTTTTCCGAAGCCCGGAACGTCAAGTTCTAACTCGTATCCGTTTTCTGTTTCCTTGATATCGGTTTTCATCAGTGGAGTAGATCCGGAAATGAGGGGTTTAGAGAAGAAACCATCGAAAAAGTCATCAAAAAATGTTAAATCATTGTTACGTTTAATTAAGTTGTTCATATATAATTCCTCCTTGAATTTAATATCGATTTTAGCACTCTTTTTTCTCAAGTGCCAACTATATTATATCACACTTGTTAGCAGTGTCAATAGATGAGTGCTAATAAATTATATTGAAAACGTTTTCATATTTTTATATAAAAATAACCGTCTTTAGACGGTTAAATTTGTGTTGTATCCGGATATAATTGCGTAGATAAGTATCTTTCGCCGGTATCCATTAATAATACGACGATTGTTTTTCCTTCATATTCATCCCTTAATGCGACTTCTACGGCTGCGCTTAAAGCTGCTCCAGAAGATATCCCTGATAAAATTCCTTCAGTTTTTGCGAGCAGTCTTGCGTATTTAAAAGCGTTCTCGCCCTCGGCTTTTATGATTTCATCGTAGATTGAAGTGTTTAAAGTGTTCGGAATGAATCCGGCTCCGATTCCCTGAATGGGATGAGGTCCGGGATTGCCTCCGGATAATACGGGAGATAATAGAGGTTCTACTGCGATTATTTTAGTCTCCTGATTTTTTTCTTTTAAGTATCTGCCGATACCAGAAATCGATCCGCCTGTTCCAACACCGGTCACGAAGGCGTCGATTTTTCCATCGACTGCTTCGTAAATTTCTCTCCCTGTCGTTAAGTAATGAATTTCTGGATTAGCGGGGTTGTCGAACTGAGCTAAAATAATTCCGTTTTTTGTGTTTTCTTTAATTTCGTTGGCTTTGGCGATGGCGCCTTTCATCCCTTTTTGACCTTCCGTCAGAACGATTTTTGCGCCATAGGCTCCCATTAATTTTCTTCGTTCAACCGACATGGTTTCCGGCATGACTAAGATGACCTGGTAACCTTTTGCTGCACCGACCATTGCAATACCGATGCCGGTATTCCCTGATGTCGGTTCAATAATCACTGAATCTTTGGTTAATAATCCTTTTTTTTCCGCATCCTCAATCATCGCTAAAGCAATTCGATCTTTGATGGAATGTCCGGGATTGAAATATTCTACTTTTGCTAAAAGTCTTGCTTTTAATCCTAACGTTTCTTTTAAACGGTTAAGCTCAACTAACGGCGTATTGCCGATGAGCTGTGTGATGTTCTGGTATAATGTCATAAGTCCTCCTATAATTATTACAAAACCTATTTTTTAGTTTCCGTCGTTTTTTCAGTTACACGACGGTTTTTTTCAATTGATTCCGTGATGAATGCATTTGAACCGATGGTGACGTTATCGCCGATAACCGTATTTCCGCCTAAAATTGATGCTCCGGCATAAATGGTCACGTTGTCGCCAATCGTCGGATGTCTTCTGACGGATTTTAAATTCTGTCCGCCTTTTGTCGTTAATGCACCTAAAGTAACGCCCTGATATATTTTCACGTTTTTACCAATGACGGCTGTTTCTCCTATGACGACGCCAGTTCCGTGGTCAATCATGAAATACTGACCGATTTCAGCGCCGGGATTAATATCGATGCCGGTTTCTCTATGCGCAAATTCCGTCATCATTCGTGGCAGTAACGGAATATTCATCAGATATAAAACGTGGGCCATCCGGTAAATGCCGATGGCATATAAACCCGGATAGGAAACGATGATCTGATCATGATTAAAGGCTGCTGGATCTCCTGTAAAATGTGCATCTAAATCCGTTCTTAAATCAGCCCGAATCGAAGGAATTGATTCGATATATTTCAACGTGTATTCTTTTGCTAATCGTTTGTTTTCTTTAACGTTTAAACCGTCGGTTGTATAGAGCAAACCATAAGCAATCTGTTTCGATAATTTCTGATACAGTTTTTTTATTTGCCTCGTCGTCTGACCTTTTGAACCTGTTTCTTTGGTTTTATACTTTCCGAAGTAACCAGGGAATATCAGTTCTTTAGTTAATGAAATAATCATTTTAATTTCCCGGTTTGAAGGCATTCTACAGGAGCAATGATCCTTATTGATGGGGTTTAAATGCTGATCTTGAATAATTAAATCGATTTGTTTTCTGAGTTGCATCCTAAGACCTTCTTTCTAACTTCATTATATCAAAGCTTATGAAAATCAAGCGCCATAACGCTGATAAAAACGCTTTTACTGATAAAAAAAACCAAAGCATTTGCTTTGGCAATCTTTCAATATAGTCGTTTATTAGAAATTAAACTTAATAACTTCAGGGAACCAGATAAGCGCAACCGCAATCGCAATCATAATAATTCCGCCGACGACCTGCGATACTTTACCGTATTTATTCGATATTCCGGTTACTTTCAGCGTAATCATCGCGATTGCGAAGACGACTAAATCGTCAAGTAAAAAGAAAAATACGTATAAACCGATATAAAGATAAGTCGTTCCGAGCGAGAGGTTATTATAAGCGAGAATCTGCGTAAACAGAAACGGTAAGCCGGCTGAACAGGCTAATTCGACGAAATTAACGCTGACGGCTAAAACGACGATGCCGACTAACGCTAACCAGAAGTTCTGTTCTAAAACGATCTTCTTAACTTTATCGATGATTTTTCGTTTCTGTTTGGCATCGGTCACTTCACAGCCGACGTCTTTTTGTTTTAAACTCTTAAAGAATTTATACAGATTATATCCGCCGAATCCAAACGCAACGATGCCGATTAAAATTCTTATCCAGTTGACTGCGACTAGAGATATCGCAATATTCAGCCAGGCGGCCATAATTAAATAATACATCAATGCCGAAGTGAATAAGAAAACCGTTCCTAATATCCACATCCGTTTTCGGTTTTTTGCATTGAGAAACATCGTTATCAGAAAAATCAGGACCCACATCGCACAGGGGTTGAATCCGTCGACCGTCCCTAAAACCATCGCGGCGACGAATAAAGATAATTCGTCAACGTGTACTTCTCCTATCAGCGGAAGCGTGAGAATTGAAGGCGTTAACGTATCTAAATCATTATCGGTGATGGTTTCACCGTTAATGATTTTACCGACGACATCAGTATGGTTTTTATACAGGTACCTTGAAATAAGCGTCTGAATATCTTTTTCAACCTGAGTGTTATATCCTGCTAAATATACACCGCCGATAACCGTAAAAGGCGTCGTTATTAATGGGTCGTTTTCAATTTTAAAAGCAGTTTTTACGTCGTCGTACAACGCTTGAGATTCCGCCGACTGCGTAATTTCATAACGGTTGACGATAATCTGCGAACCGTACTGAACTTCAATTTCATCAAGATAAAGACTTAAAAGATGACAATTAGTACAAGTTTCATCGTAAAAGAAATAAACATTAACTGTATTTTCTGCTTTGACCGGAGAAAATACCTGTGGTAACAAATATGCAATTACAAGGAGTATTAAAACGGTTTTTTTAATGATTTTCATTATTTTTTAAGTCCTTCTGTCAGTTTGAAAAGTTCTTTTTTTGATTTTTCACCATTGATTCGCATTAATTCCTGATGATTGTCTTCAAAGATAACCACCGGTAAAACCGATCCGATATGATATTTATCGACGATATCCGAATCATCATCGAAATCATATTCGGTAACGTCAATAGTCAGCTGTTTAAATAATTCCTGATATCTGCTTCTCATAATGATGCAAGAAGGACACCAGATGGCAGTTATCATCACGGCTTTCATAGAGATAACCCCGCAATTGCCTGTAATAAGGATTCAATCTCGTTTTTCGTCGTTAAATGCGATAAACTGATTCTGATCGACGAACGGGCTTTGGTTTCTGATAATGTCAGGCGATAAACTGTTTCGCTTCTTGACTCGTCGCTAGAACAGGCCGTCTGCGTTGATACGTAAATACCCTGCCCGGCCAGATATTCCTGGGAGTCTTTAGAAGACATCGTCATGATGCTTATATTGACGATATGAGGAAGAGAACCTAAAGGAGAATTGATAGCGACGCCTTCAATCATATTTAATCCTTCCGTCAGTAACTGATGGAGCGAACGGATATACACTTCATTTTTGGGCAACGCTGACAAAGCTAAATCAATCGCTTTTTCTAACGAAGCTATCAGCGGATATGCAGGCGTTCCGCTTCTGAATTTGGACGTCGATTTACCGCCATGTAATAACGGTACTAGCTTTATGTTGTCCCGTTTTAATAATGCGCCGATTCCTTTTACTCCGTAGATTTTATGTCCGGATAGCGAAATCAAATCGATTGATTCGAGTTTTACCGGCATTTTCCCGATTGCCTGCGTCATATCGCTATGAAATATGGCATTTGGATATTGATGAACGATTTTAGCAATCGATTCAAACGGTTGAATGATGCCCAGTTCGCTTGCCACTCCGCAAATCGATACTAAAATGGTTTCTTCGCTCATCAAATTATTTAAGTCTTCTAAATCAACGGTACCGTCAGACAAAGTTTTAACGATATCGACTCTGAATCCTTGTTTCTGTAAATAACCGAAACAGGCGGATACGGATGAATGTTCAAAAGGACTCATGATTAAATGATTCCCTAACGACTGGTATTTTAAAGCTACGCCTTTGATTGCTAAATTATTGGCTTCCGTCGCACCGCTTGTATAAATGACTTCATGACCAGGGATACGCAGATAGGTTTTTATCTTTTCCGAAGCTTCGTCAATCAGATTTTTGACGGTTATTGCTTCTGGATAATTGGAATTCGGATTGTAAAACCAGGATTGGCTGGCATTTGTAAAAACATCTAAAACGGCCGGATTGGTTGGCGTTGTTGCGGAATAATCCAGATAAATCATGAAATCACTTCCTTATATAAATTATAATCAAGGTTTTGATATATACTCAATGACTCTTTCTAATGTATCGAACGTGTTAACGGGTATATTGAGGTCTTTTAATATCTTTAATATTTCTTTTTCTGCTTTTTCGGCCGGTTCTAATAAAGATATGGCCTCTGAATTATATCCGGTAAATAAATTGGTGATATCCGGAATAAAACGTCTGTATCCAATTAACTCATTTTCTATTGATGTGGCCGCCAGATAAGCAGTAAAAATATTATCGTTTTTAACTGCTTCAATCAGTTTATTCCACGTCGAGATTTCTTCTTCATAAAAACCATAGAAGGATTCTTTGTTAATGGTCTTATCCGCGGTTTTTAAGGACAAATAAAATAATACAAACTCTTGAACAATTTTTGCAATATCAGATGACTGGACGGTATCTTTGGTTAACAGTTCAAGAAAATACAGCGTTGTTTTCGGTTTTAACGCCATCGACTGAATTTCACTTATAATTCTTTTGGTACCGAACTGAAAATGACGGCGATTGATTAACTGGATATAATGCATTATCTGATATATTAATTTTCCTTGAATATGCCGTTTCGTTTCTATTGTAGCGGTAGCGTGATCAAAAGCCAGAACTTTCATTTCATTTAGCAGCGATTCAACTTGATGAAAATATTTGTCTACCGGTTCGGTCATATCGAGAGATTTCAGCCGTTTTTGCAGATCAGCGAAATGTCTGCCCTTTTCAGCGCTGTCAGAATAGAGCAATCGTCCTTCGGCGATGATGGAAATCAGCGGCTGATATTCATCAATGATCCGATGAAGACGCTCTATCGGGATACAGAAAAAATCATAACCGATGCCTTCATAGATGAATTGTTTTTCTAACTGATAGGCTTTATCGGTTTTTCCGACAAACATCACATCAATATCAGAAAGTTCATGCATCGTCTGATTGACATAGGAACCATAAACGACGACTAAACCGACGTCGTCCTGATGGTTTCTTCTTACATTTTCGACAAAAGCGTTTAACATAAGTTCGTGGTTATCCATATTATCAATCCTTTTATTCAGTCTAACTGACTGAAAACTTCTTCTAGTGACGTATTGATGACTAAATTAGCATAATAATCAAAACTTGTTTTCGTATGATTGATTAATACTAATCTGTTCCCCTTGTATTCGTGAATCAGTCCTGCCGCAGGATAGACCTGAAGTGAAGTACCGCAAATCAGTAATAAATCTGCTTTTCTGATTGCTTCAATCGATTGATTCAAAACGTTATTATCGAGCATTTCGCCATATAAAACGACCTCGGGCTTAATAATACCCCGACATTCGCAGCGGGGGATGGTATCAGAAAAATTCAGTTCATCCAGTTTATAAAGTTTCTGACAGTTCATACACCGGTTTAATTCTATTGTACCATGAAGTTCCAAAACATGAGTAGATCCAGCTTTCTGGTGTAAACCGTCGATGTTTTGGGTAATGATACAAAGGTTAGGATTTTTCTTTTCCAATAAAGCTAAATAGCGGTGAATAATATTGGGTTTAGCGTTTTTATGAATCATGTTTTTTTGATAAAAACGATAAAAATCAAAAGTGTGAGACATAATATAGTCATGACTTAAGAGGGTTTCAACGGGAATATTCTGATAATGCGTTAAACCGTTAACGCCTCTGAAATCAGGAATATCAGAAGCAGTTGATACTCCGGCACCGCCGAAGAATACAATTCTTTTGGCTTCTTTAATCCATTGCTTAAGTAAGGTGATGTCCTCACTCAGCATAATGAATCGCTTCTTTTTTTAATCCCAGCGCTGCTTCATGGATAAGTTCGGAAGTGGTCGGATGAGCGAAAATAGTGTTTTTTAAATCGAGGGCTTTCATTTTCTTTGTGATGGCTAACGTCAGAGGCGCTATCATGTTTTCAGCGTCAAGTCCGAAAACCTGAGCACCGATTAAAATACCAGTAGCCTCATCCTCGATTAATTTAATTAATCCGGAATCGTTATTGATTATCGCTCTTCCGTTCGCTGAAGCTGGGACTTTAGTGACTTTATAAGGGGTTCCCCGTTCTTTTAAACAAGTTTCAGTCAAACCGATAAAGGCAATCTGCGGATGGGTAAAGATGACGGATGGAACATAATCATAGTCCATTTTATGTTCTTCTCCTAAAATATTGTCTACTGCGCATATGCCCTGATGACTGGCCACATGAGCTAACTGGATTTTGTTTGTGACGTCGCCAATGGCATAGATGTGTTTAACGTTCGTTTGCAAGTGACAATCGACTTCAATCGCTCCCCCTGCTTTGGTTTTGACCGTCGTATGGTTTAACGATAACAAATCCGTTGACGGCATTCTGCCGATGGATTCAAGGATTAACGTCGAGGATGTTTCATAAGTCGTATCTCCTTTGACGTAAACGACAGTAGGCTGATTATATTCATTCAGTTTATATTCTTTAACCGAAGACTGGGTAATGATATTAATATGAGACTGTTTTGCATACCTGAGCAAACGCTGACTTAAATCTTTATCGACCATCGGTAAGATATTTGGCATCATTTCCAGAACAGTTACTTCTGTACCTAACATACCGAAGATAAAAGCGAATTCCATGCCGATAATACCACCGCCGACGATGGTTAAAGATTTTGGAAGTTTGACCATCGATAAAATCGCTTCACTGTCGACGACGAAAGGTTGATTACTTCCTTCAATCGATAATCTTCTGACTTTTGAACCGCTGGCGATAATGATGTTTTTGGGTTTATAAATGATATTCTGTGAATCGGTCTGGACCATCACTGTATTATCGTCGATAAAAGAAGCGACGCCGAAAATCGTTTCGACATTCTGAGCTTTGAGTAAATAACCGATGCCTCCGACCAGCTGATTGATAACGGCTTTCTTACGCTCCTGAATGAGCTGCCAGTCATACTTTACTTCTCCGGCGCTGATACCGTACTGATTTAACTCTTTGGCGTCATGAAAAAGCGAAGCTGACTTTACCAACGCTTTTGTCGCAATACACCCGATGTTCAGACAGGTTCCACCGATAAAACGTTTCTCAACCAACGTGACCTTAAGGCCTTTTTTCGCAGCATAAAGGCTAGCGACATATCCTCCAGGTCCACCGCCGATAATCAGTAAATCTGTTTCTTTAATGTGTTCCATTCGTCTACCTCACCTTAGTTTGTAATTAAAATATTATATTTTAATGAACATAAATCACAAAAATTATACCAGTAAAACCCCTAAGTGTCAATGAAACCTCAGGTTTTATCAAGTGATTAGCACTCATCTATTGACAGTGCTAACAAACGGTGATAAAATAGTTGTGAAATAAAGGAGGTGTGCTTATGCAACCAGATATGCAAAACTATAATGATGATCCGAAAGTCTTAGAAAAATTCGGAAGAAATATTATTGAACAAGTGAAAGCCGGTAAGATTGATCCGGTTATCGGCAGAGAAGATGAAATCAGAAGGATTATTAAAATTCTATCGAGAAAAACGAAAAACAATCCCGTTTTAATCGGTGAACCGGGTGTCGGGAAAACCGCTATAATTGAAGGCCTGGCTCGTCGTATCGTCGATAAGGACGTTCCCTTAGGTCTTCAGAATAAAATCGTCTATGAACTCGATTTGGCTTCTTTGCTCGCAGGTGCGAAATACCGTGGCGAATTTGAAGAAAGACTGAAAGCAGTATTAAACAAAATCAAGGATTCAGAAGGTGAAATCATTCTTTTTATCGATGAAATCCACATGATTGTCGGGGCAGGACGTACTGAAGGAGCGATGGATGCTTCTAACATGTTAAAACCAATGCTCGCAAGAGGTGAACTTCACTGTATCGGCGCAACCACATTAAATGAATACCGCAAATATATTGAAAAAGATAATGCTTTGGAACGTCGTTTTCAGAAAGTACAGATTGATGAACCAAGCGTTGAAGATACCATTTCAATTATTCGTGGTTTAAAAGACCGGTTTGAAGCTCATCATGGCGTACATATCAACGATAACGCCATTATCGCTGCCGCAACCTATGCGAACCGGTATATCACCGACAGGTTTTTACCCGATAAAGCGATTGATCTGATCGATGAAGCTTCTGCTTCAATCCGGATGGAAATTGATTCGATGCCATCTGAACTTGATTCGGTATTAAGAAGAATCATGCAGCTGGAAATTGAAAAAAGAGCGTTAGAAAAAGAATCGGATTTACTGACGAAAGACCGTTTAGTCAAATTAAAAGATGAATTGAAATCGTTAAAAACCGAAGAGGATCAGTTAAGAAAACAATGGGAAACTGAAAAATCGGATTTAGAAAACGTTAAGAAACTGAAAGCAAAACTCGAAACTTATAAAACGGATTTGCAAAACGCCTTTAACAGAAGCGATTATTCAAAAGCTGCTGAACTACAGTATTCGAAAATCCCCGAATTAGAAAAAACAATTATTTCTGAATCAGAGAAACATCAGGGTCATCAGTTAATCAGCGAGGTCGTTACCGAAGATATCATTGCGGAAATCGTCTCTAAGTGGACGGGAATTCCGGTTGCTAAATTGTTACAGGGTGATAAAGAGAAACTGCTCCATCTGGCCGATAACCTGAAACTTAGAGTCATTGGTCAGGACAATGCCATTGAATTAATCAGCGATGCGATTATCCGCCAGAGAGCTGGTATTAAAGATGAACGCCGCCCAATCGGTTCATTCATGTTTTTAGGCCCGACGGGGGTTGGAAAAACTGAAGTTGCGAAATCATTGGCAGAACAGTTATTCGCAAGCGAATCGCATATCGTCAGAATAGATATGTCAGAATATATGGAAAGTCATAGTGTTTCACGTCTTATCGGCGCTCCTCCGGGATACGTCGGTTACGATGAAGGCGGTCAGCTGACGGAAGCCATCCGCAGAAAACCTTATTCAATCATTTTGTTTGACGAAATCGAAAAAGCCCATCCGGAAGTGTTTAACGTTTTATTACAGATATTAGACGACGGAAGACTAACCGACAATCAAGGTAGAACCGTCGACTTTAAAAATACGATTATCATCATGACTTCTAATCTTGGCAGCGAGTATTTAATTGAAAATCCTGACGAAGGAGAAAAAACTGTCCAAATGCTTGTTAAAAAGAATTTTAAACCAGAGTTTTTAAACCGGATTGATGAAATCATTATCTTTAAGCCGTTAAGTTACGACACTCAGGTCAAAATCGTTAAGAAACTGTTACGGGAATTAAATGAAAGACTCCTCGAACAAAACATCCGTTTAAGTTTCGACGATTCGGTTGAAAAAACGATTATCGAGCAGTCTTTCGATCCCGAATACGGCGCAAGACCCATTAAAAGATTTATTCAGCGTCACGTTGAGACCGATATCGCTAGGGCAATGATTAACCAAGAGATAATGCCGCAAGTGCCTTATACGATGTCTTATCGCTCAGGGCAGTTTATCATCTCAAAGAATTAAGAAAAAAGCACGCCACAGCAGTGACGTGCTTTTTGATTGAATAAAATGTAAAATTATCGGTTTCCCAGTTTGGCATCCATTGCAAAGAGGCCACTCGGATTATGCCAGTCGAAATCAACGATTAAATCATTCGCATTTTTCTCTTCTTCGCCCTGTTCGTCGATGAACCAAGTTAAGAATTCCATGGTGCGGTAATCATGGACTTTTGCTGCTTCGGTGTAAATATTATTGATTGAAGCGGTGACAAATAGTTCATGTTTGTAAGATTCTACTAACGGTTCGCGTAATTCCTTGTAAGATAAAGACGGTTTAGCGATGGCTTCTAAAGAAACTTCAAATTGATTATCCTGAAGATAATGCATGAATTTCAGAGCGTGTTCCATTTCTTCTTTTGCCTGTTTGTTAAACCAGTTTGCAAAACCATTTAAACCTTTGTTTACATAAAAGTTTGCCATGTCAAGATACAAATAAGCAGAATACATTTCTTTATTGATTTGCTCATTCAGTAATTTTGATACAGTTGCATTTAACATATTTATTTCCTCCTTAAACTATATTACTAATTATAATATACCATAAATATTTTTTTAATACTCATAATTGCTTGATATTTATTTTATCTTAAAAAAGCAGAGATATATAATTTACATAATTCGGGATCAAGTATTTTTCCTGCATCCGCCAATAATTCACTTTTAATTTTTTCTTTGGTAAAGGGTTTCCGGTAAGGTAATTTCCGGCTCATCCAGTCGACTGCTTCCGCAAGATGGATAATCCGTGAAAATAATGGAATATCCGTTCCTTTCAGCCCTTTTGGATAACCTGTTCCGTCCCAATGTTCATGATGGAACAATACATCTTTGGCAATTTTATCGTAATCGCTCGCGGCGGAGAGGAGCCGATAACCGTATTCGACGTGCTGTCTGTAGATTTTATCTTCTGCTTCATCTTTCAATAGATATTTGGACAGAATGTTTTTTTCAACGGCAATCTTCCCGATATCATGGAATTCAGCCGCCAGTCGTAATTGGCTGAGTTCTTCGTTTGATAATGCCAGCATAATGCCAATCTTATAAGAAATTTCCGATACCTGAGTCGAGTGTTCTTTTAATTCGGGGTTATTCTTAAATAAAGTAGTCTGTATACCGCGGATAACGTCGTTTTTGTTTTTCCATGAAGCCTGAAGTTTTGAATGATACATTTCAACTTCGGCGTTAATCAAAAGTTGTCTTAAATCTTCTTTAAGATTATCTTTCGTTTTATATCCAATGGATATTGAAGCCTGGATGCCATGGTAAACCAGTTTATCAATTTTTTCGCTGATGGACTCACAAATCTGTTTTGCCTGGGGTTCAATTGTTTTCGGTGAAATGATGACGAACTCGTCTCCACCGATTCTGAATATGCAGTCATTACAGTGAACGACGCTTCTTAACGTGTTAGCAACGTCAACTAAGAGTTGATCGCCGACGTTATGGCCAAATGCATCATTGATGATTTTTAACCCGTTCAGGTCGGTTGAAATAATTGAAATCGGTAAATTTTCAGCCGTATCAAATTCGATGACGGCACTTTCATAAGCGCGGCGGTTTTTAAGGCCGGTCAACGCGTCGAAATAACTTAATCTCTGAATTTCCAGTTCCCGTTCTTTTCTGATTGAGATATCCTGTAAAGTTCCGCCGATAATTACCGGAACCTTTTTGCGGTTTTTTTTCAGTACCGTTCCGCGAATCATAGTCCAGAAATAGCCGTTTGTTCTCGATTTTACTCGGATTTCAGCTAAAAAATACGGTTCTTTTCCGTTTAAAACAGAGTTGATTTTTTCTTCAGCCAACGCCCAGTCTTCAGGGTGGAATATTTCACGGATAACCAAGTCAATTTTTCTGTGTTTTTTTTCGTGAGAAATCTGTGCTAAAAACGGCATTTCGGCATTGATGGAAATCGACCCGGTTTTCATATTGATCTGCCATAAACCCGTCTGGGTTTTGCATATCAGGTTTTCAACCCGGGGGAAAAACATTTTTTTAATCCGAAGCGATTCTGGCCTGGATAGGTGATTGAATAAATCAATTATAAAGAAAACGAAAATTAAAGCGAAGATACCGCCAAAGAATCCTATTAAAAAATCTCTTAAACTGATAGAACAGAAAAAACCCGTTGATAGACGGGTTAATGGGGTTATATTCAGTTTAAGTAATTGGTTTTGTAAAAAAATCGTCATGATAAGCATTCACAATCCTTATATCAAAACTATCAATATTAGCCATTTCGACTAAGTATTTACGTAACTTGGGGTGAATTCGTCGGTAATAATGATTCTAACAATTTCCTTAAGTAACGATACATGAGCCAGACGGTGAAAAAGTTATTGATAATTAGAATGATACCAAAGGGAAGTAAATCTGCGAGTATATAAGCCCAGAGATTAAAGATGCCCTGTTCGATAAATTTACCGGGAATGTAAAACCAGCCATAGATTAATCCATATACGGTCGCAAAGACAAGTGTCCAGACGAATTTTTTATTCGCAAGTGCCTTTGAAACCAGGACTAATGTAATCCATGCCGCAAACATTCCGGGTGTGTAGAGAATTGAAAAACTTCCGAATAACAAATTATCGAGCAGTACATATGAAGCTACAATTGATAAAGACATCGAAAGTGGCAGAGTAGCACCATAGACCATAATTAATACCACTGTCAATTGAATATTCGGTAAGGATGATAAAATCAATTCCTGAACATAAAGTATCGTCACAAGCATCGCTGCCAGTGTAATCTGCCTTATTGTTTTTTTCTGTTTAACTCCACTAGAGGAGGACATGTTTAAAGGTGTAGACATAACCATCAACAATATCCGCGCCATCTACTCCCGTTTCTGCGTAAGCGTTGTTAATGTAAAACGCCAGATATTCTTTTGATGTATCAAAGGCCTTAACATCATCAAGACCCATCAGAAAAACACCATATGTAGGCGTATAGTCACAGGCGGTTGAAGCAGATCCGCTTTCGGTCGGACAGTAAACGGTGAAATTATCCTGTAAGAGACCTAATAAAGTGTCTCCTTCATAGAAATCCACATCCACTGATTTTACTAAAACATCGTTTGAATCAAATAGCTCGAAAGTCACTGTTCCAAGACCGGTAGCGGTCACACGACCGCAGCCTACTAAAACGAGTGAAACAATCAAGAGAAGCATGATACCCAGTACTTTCTTCATTTTTTACCCTTCTTTTATTTTTATATTTTTGAACAGGTAGGTCTCCCGACTCATCAAAAAGATTTACGGTTGCTGGCACAGTTTAGGATTTACACCTAATTCCCTGTTATACACCTGTTTCAAATCATTTCAAAGACCTTTTTTAAAGGTTCACTATGATTATATCATAGGTTAAGAATAATGCACAATAAAAAATAAAAAAACTAAAAATAATTTTAGTTTATTTTATTGATAACAGTCAGTATTTCATCAATCTTCTCTTGTCCCTCGGCCGTTAACGTCTCTTTGACGCAGCTTTGAAGATGAGCTGAAAGGACAACTTTATTCGTTTTCTTGAGAATAGCTGTGGTCGCTAACAGCTGATTCGATATATCGATGCAGTAACGATCTTCCTCAACCATTTTAATAATGCCTTCGATTTGACCTTTAGCCATATTTAATAATTTTTTGACTTGTTTATGATCGGCTTTCATGATTAGCCTTCAATTTTACCTGGTTTATAACCAGCTTCTTTAATGGCATTTTTAATTGCTAAATCTTCAACAGTATTTTCGACATCCATGGTCGCTGATCCATTTGCCAAATCGACTGTTACTTCTTTCATTCCTTCTAATGATTTTAATGCTTTTTCAACACGCATTTTGCAATGCATGCAGGTCATACCCGCAATCTTAACTGTTTTTTTCATTTCTATATATTCTCCTTTTTCAAATAACTTGGTTTAAATCTTCTTAATCGTAATGCATTAAGAGCGACTGATACGCTTGAAATGCTCATGGCTAAACTGCCTAACATCGGATCAAGTTTTAATTCATTGAACCAGTAAAATAATCCTGCCGCAATCGGAATGCCGATAATGTTATAGAAGAATGCCCAGAACAAATTCATTTTGATGTTGTTAATGGTCTTCTTAGATAATTCTATCGCACCTAATGCATCGCGCAAATCATTTTTTATTAGAACGATATCGGCACTTTCGATAGCCACATCGGTTCCGGCACCAATCGCAATTCCAATGTCTGCTCTTGTCAGGGCAATAGCGTCATTGACGCCATCGCCAATCATCGCAACGATATTGCCTTCGCTTTGTAAATTTTTAATTACCTGTTCTTTTTCTTCAGGGGTAACTTCAGCGATAACATGATTAATCGATAACTGGTTTTTAATAGCTTCGGCCGTAACCGCATTATCTCCTGTAAGCATCGTTACTTCGATGCCGAGGGCAATAAATCCGTTTATCGCTTCTAATGAAGTTTCTTTAATCGTATCGGCGACCGCTATCAGACCGATTATTTCTTTCTCTGAAGCAAGATAAATAACGGTTTTCCCTTCATGAGCTAAAATCAGTGCTTGTTTTTCAGCTTCTTCCACCGGCAATTTAAGTGTTTTCATATATGCAATATTTCCAGCGTAATACCTAATACCTTCTATTTCACCGTTCACGCCTTTGCCGGGAACGGAATCGAAGGATTGAACGTTGATATCCTTGATCAATCGTTCTTTCGCCTTTGAAAGAATCGCTTTGGCAATCGGATGTTCCGAATGTTGTTCTAAACCATAGGCAATTTCTAATAATTTTTCTTCATTAAAATATGAGATAGAATGGATGTTTGTGACGGAAGGAACACCATAAGTAATCGTTCCTGTTTTATCTAATACGACATGGGTGACATTGTGAGCCGTTTCCAAACTTTCGGCTGATTTAATTAATATCCCGTTTTCAGCGCCTTTACCGCTTGAAACCATGATCGCCAGTGGCGTTGCCAATCCTAAAGCGCAGGGGCAGGAAATGACCAATACCGTGATTCCCATTGATAAAGCGAAACTGAAATCGTTGCCAATAACCATCCACACGATAAACGTTATAACCGAAATCACCATAACAATCGGTACAAAGATTCCAGAGATTTTATCCGCAAGTTTGGCAATCGGTGCTTTTGATGAACCGGCTTCTTCTACTAATCTGATAATTTGCTGCAAAGTCGTATCTTGTCCGACTTTTGTCGCTTCAAATTTAAACGCTCCGGTTTTATTGACGGTTGCGGAAATAACCTGATCGCCTACCGTTTTATCGACGGGCATCGATTCACCGGTAATAGCTGCTTCATCAATCGACGAACTGCCGCTGATAATGATGCCGTCGACCGGTATGCTTTGTCCGGGTTTTACGACGATGATGTCGCCTTTTTTTAAATCGCTGACTTTCGTTTCAGTGAGTTCTCCGTTAAATTCTACCAAAGCGGTCTGCGGAGCCAACTGGATTAATTTCTTAATTGCATCGCTGGTTTTTCCTTTGCTGACGGCTTCAAAATATTTGCCTACCGTGACTAGTGACAAAATGGCTCCGGCTGCTTCAAAGTATAAATTCATCGCATAATTATCGACTAAAACCATATTATGTCGGCCTAAGCCAGTCGATATCATAAATAAAGCGATGATTCCATAAATAAGCGCTGATGAAGAACCGATTGCGACTAATGAATCCATATTTGGGCTTCTTAACCATAAACGCTTGAATCCGACGGTAAAATAAGCAGTGTTGGCCCAGATAATCGGAAGCGTTAATAAAAACTGCAGTAAAGCAAAGTTCATTGCATTTTCCATTCCGAGTAAAAATGAGGGCTGCGGAGCTCCTAGCATCGCTCCCATCGATACATAGAGCAACGGAATGAAAAATATTAATGAGATGACCAGTCTTTTTTTCATCGAAATAATATGAGTATCTGAAGCAGAATGTTTCGATACTTCAGTATCACCGCTTATTTTAGCGCCATATCCGCCTTTTTCAACGGCAGAGATAATGGTATCAGGTTTAATAGAAGTTTCATCATATTCTACTGTCATAGCATTATTGATTAAAGATACGCTGACTTTTTTAACGCCTTTGACTTTTTTGACATCTTTTTCGACATGCGCAACACATGCTGAGCACGTCATTCCGGTAACATCGAATTTTTGTTTCATTTCATCACCCTTCCGATACCCCATGGGGGTGTCTGAAATAAGTATACCATAAGTTAAAATATCAAGCAAATTAACTGCAATAAAAAAAGTTCCGGAGCCCGGAACTTAATGACTTTTCTTGGAACTGTCTTTCTTTTTGACTAACGACATAATCTTTGAATTTGGATTGGTTGGCAATGATTCTTCTGAAACATCGTAAAATTTGAGAACCGGAAGTAATTTTTCCATTAAATACTTCATCGATTTGGCGTTATAGTTCTTCGGAACGAAATCAGAGTATTTGTTTTTCATTTCGGTTGCGATCTGAGCATATAATGCATGTCCAGTTTCATCGATCAGTCTTTCGATGATTTCGCGCATCGTTTCGAGTTTATCCTGTTCTAAAATCTGACGATGTTTAGGTGTTGGTAACGGATGATGATTATGATTGCTTGCTGATACAACCGGCTTAGCAGGCTCTTCCGTTTTTGTCTGAATATCCTGAACATGTTGTTCATTTTGTTCGCCGAGATATATAAATTCGGAGAAGGCGTTAAC
Organism: uncultured Caryophanales bacterium; assembly: GCA_937928185.1. Taxonomy (GTDB): domain Bacteria; phylum Bacillota_I; class Bacilli_A; order Izemoplasmatales; family Hujiaoplasmataceae; genus UBA5603. The sequence continues at coordinate 10,345 of CALEZX010000003.1, read as the reverse complement.
AAATGATTTAATGGAGTTTCTTCCGCCCATGCCGATGACTTCTTTATTGCGTTCACGGAGTTCCTGAACTAATCTTGTTAAGTCGGAATCTGAAGAGACGATACAAAAGGTATCGACATCTTTTTCATAAAGAATAATCATTGCCTGGATGACTAAAGATAAATCGCTGGTATTTTTACCTTTTACAAATGCAAACTGATGGTTAGCGACAATCGAGAAATTTTCTATTTCTTTCTTCCATGGGGCAACCTGAGGATTAGACCAATCCGCAAAAATTTGTTTAATGGTGACTTCCCCATAGGAAGACATTGTATCGAATATTTGTTTTGCATTACTTGAACCGACGTTTTCAGCATCGATAAGAACGGCTACTCTTTTATTGATTTTATCCATAAATCCTCCGGAAAATTATATCTTTACTATCATTATACACGAAAAAAAGGAATATTTTCATAAAAAAAACGAATCCTCGCAGGATTCGTCGTTTTCATTATTGCCAGGGCGGTAAAACAATATTGTCGATAGAATCTAAATCTTCATCGCTGATATTGAAATCCCAGACGTCGAAGTTGTTTTCAATTCTTGATGGGGTTACTGATTTCGGTAAAGGTAAAAATCCTCTCTGCAAACTCCATCTGATAGCGACCTGTGCCAGCGATTTTTCATATTTTTCCGCAAATTGCTGCATAATTTCGACTTTGAAAAGTCGACCCGTTGCGAGCGGTGAATAGGCTTCAATTAAGATATTCTTTGCTTTAGCGTACTCTACTGTTTCTTTCTGAGTTGCGCCAGGACATAAAAAAATCTGATCGACATGAGGAACAAATCCGGTCGCATCGATTAAAGGTTGTATATGTGCGGGTCTGAAGTTAGAGACACCGATGGATCTGATTTTGCCTTTTTCATAAAGTTCGATGAATGCTTTCCAAGATTCGATATTTCCCTCAGTATATTCAGTACCGTCGCTATGTACACTCCATGGTTTAGGAGCGTGAATTAAATATAGATCAAGATAATCTACGCCAAGTTTTTTTATGGTCTTAGCAAATTCATCGATTGCGACCTGATATCCTTTAAGTTCAGCTTTTAATTTAGAAGTGATAAATATTTCTTCACGTTTTAAACCAGAATCTTTGATTGCCTGACCAACGGATTCTTCATTCCCGTATGCAGCAGCGGTATCGATATGTCTGTATCCTGCTTTTAATGCAAATAGAGTAGATTCATATGCTTCTTTACCATTAGGGATCTGCCACGTGCCAAAGCCGACTGAAGGTATGATGACTCCATTGCTGAGCTGATATTCTTTTGTCACTTTCATTTTGATTCCTCCTCTAAATAAATTACACTTTTATTATATCAAATAATTAACTAAAAATGCAAAAAATACTTATTAACCCTATCTGTCGAGATTTAGTTGTATTCTTTTATATCTCGTTGTAAAATAATAACAATACGCCTGAGGTGAAAACATGAATATATTGACTAAAATAGGATACCGAATTTATCAAAAAGTTTTATTTGTAGCTCAGATATTTTTACCCATCAAGGAACCAAAACTGATTTCCGGTGATTCAGTTCTTTCTGAACTGGCTCTAGAAATACAGAAAAATAAGCATCAAAAAGTTCTTATTATTACCCAAACGCCTTTATTAGAAATCACCGAAGTTCAGAATTTTATCAATTCTTTAAATGAAAATTCGATTCAATATGAAATATTTAAAGAGACATTATCGAATCCCACCATTGCCCAGATTGAATCTGTTAAAGATCTTTATATAAAATTTCACGCCCAAGCCTTAATTGCTTTAGGCGGAGGTTCAGCCATTGATCTGGCTAAAGGCGTAGGCGCAAAAATCGCCAGACCCGATAAGACAATCCAGGAAATGAAAGGCATTTTAAAAGTCGGAAAGAAAATTCCTCCTTTATATGCGATTCCGACAACTTCGGGCACTGGTTCTGAAGCCACACTTGCTTGTGTCGTCACTGATTCTTCTACTCAGGAAAAATACGCTATAAATGATCCTGTCTTAATCCCAAAATATGCCATTTTAGACCCAAGGTTATTGATTGGTTTACCGAAAGATTTAACGGCAACGACCGGGATGGATGCGTTAACCCATGCCGTTGAAGCATATATTGGCCGGAGCAATACGAAAAAAACCAGGAAAAATGCCGTTGAAGCAATACATCTTATTTTTGATAATCTTTTATTATCTTATGCCGAACCTTCAAATATCGTTTACCGCAGTAACATGCAGGTTGCTGCTTACAAAGCCGGTCTTGCTTTTACCAAAGCTTATGTAGGTAACGTTCATGCCATAGCCCATACTTTAGGAGGAATGTATCATATTCCTCATGGATTAGCGAACGCCGTGATACTCCCACATGTTTTGGAATATTATAACCATAAAATTAACCGTTCTTTATATAAACTGGCCAAAATCACGAACATCGGCACCAATCAGATGACGAACCATGAACGCGCTCAGTTATTTATTGAAAAGATTAAATCGATGAATCAGGTGATGTCTATCCCTCAGGGCTTTGATGGCATCATCAAAGATCAGGATATCGATTTACTGATTTCAAGAGCGATGAAAGAAGCCAATCCTTTATATCCCGTTCCCGTCATTATGGATAATAAAGCTTTCCTTAGAATCTATAGTTTACTCCAGGATTAGATAAAGCTAAGTCATCGACTTAGTTTTTTTTAATTGATTTTATTGACATAGATATTCAGATTTGATAAAGTATTATGTGTGATAGAGTACTTATTCTATTTTGGAGGAAAAAAAATGAAAATTGCAGTCATTACCGATTCAAGCGCAAATTTGAGTCAGGAATACTTAAATCAGCATACAAATACCTTTATGATTCCGTTAATGATTATCATTGATGGAGTGCAGTACCGAGATCAGGTGGAGATTGATGCCAATCAGGTGTATCAAAAACTAGAAGCATCCAAAATCACCACGAGTTTACCGGAATTAAACGATTTACACAGCCTTATTCAGTCGTTAGCCAATCAACAGTATACAGATATCATCGCGATCAACATTTCTTCCGGTTTATCCGGAACCTTTAACGCTTTCCGTCTGGTATTTCAGGAAGTAACCAATTTAAAAATCACTCATTACGATTCGAAAACGTTAGCCGGGGCATTAGGTTATCTGGTCGAATATGCCAACGAACTCATTGAACAAGGAAAAACACCCGAAGAAATCGTTCCACTGCTTGATATAAGCAGATATCAGAACAGTCTGGCGTTTTATACCATCAACACCCTTAAATATTTAAGAAAAGGCGGACGTATCGGGTTTGTCGAAGGAACGATTGGAGATATTCTTCATGTCAAACCGGTTATTACCGTCAATAATCAGGGCGTATATGAAACCTTGAGCAAAGGCTTCGGTCTGAACCGTTCGTTAATAACGATGCGAAAGATGATGATTGAAAAATTTGATAAGCAACTGATTGACTTTACCGTCCACTACGGTAATGATCTGGAAAAAGCGAAGGAATTAGCAGAACGAATGAAAGCCGATCTGAATATCCGCAATCTCACCATTTCTCCTTTAACCCCGGTGTTAGGAATCCATACCGGGCCGGAAATGTTTGCCTATATAGCCCGTTTAGTATAAAAAAAGCTGATTTCAGCTTTTTTTTATTCTTCTTTTTTAACTTCTTCCTTTGCTAAATGCTGTTTAATTTTTTCCTTTGATAATTCCATTTTAGCTTTGACCTTTGTCATCACTTTAATTGCTAAGAAAATAGCGAAAGCGATAATGAGAAAATCAATGATGGCCTGGATAAAATTACCATAGGTGAGTAAGACCAAATCAGCAGAGTTTAATAAAGCACCGGTAATGGGATCATACATTGGCGTTCCTTTTAAGACAACGAACCACAGTGTAAAATCTTTTCCCCCAATGAGACTGATGAGCGGCATGATGATGTCTTTGACCAAACTTTGAATAATTTTGTTAAAGGCGCCGCCGATGACAATACCTACAGCCAGATCGAATGCATTTCCCTTGGCGATAAATTCGCCGAATTCCTTAAAAAACTTTTTCATACCTTATTCTCCTTATCTTTTTATTTCACACAATAACATCATATTCTTTTTAATGATTTTTCGCAACCCACTTTTCATAAATGGCTTTAAATAACGATGAAATTATTGTATAATGAATACAGGAGGTAATGATATGAAACGATCAGTTCAAACGACACTTGCACCTGCAGCGATTGGCCCTTATTCACAAGGGATTGATACCGGAACCATGCTTTTTGTATCCGGACAGTTACCGATAGAACCGGAAACGATGACTTTATCCGTAGGCATCCAAAATCAAACGAAACAATCATTAGAAAATATTAAATCGATTCTCCATGCCGGAGGATATGAAGTAACAGACATCGTTAAATGCACGGTATTTTTAAAAAACATGAATGATTTTGCGTTAATGAATGAAGTATATGCAAACTTTTTCGGCACTCACAAACCAGCACGTGCCGCTGTTGAAGTAGCTAGATTACCGAAAGACGCTCTCGTAGAAATCGAGTGTATTGCGGTTAGATAAACCCAATAAAACAATGAAAAAAGCAACGTTTCCGTTGCTTTTTTTTAGTTAATTGGACTGAAATTTTCCTTGTCTAATCCGCATTCCGGGCAAAGCCAGTCATCTGGTAAGTCTTCGAAAGCCACACCAGGTGCGATATTCTGAGTTGGATCACCGATTGCAGGGTCATATACCCAGCCACAAACACATTCCCATTTTTGCATTTTTCTAATCCTCCAATATATTTATGATTGATATTTTTTTAACTACAACTTAATTTATCACACCAACACTGCACTGTCAAGTTACTTACTTAAATCCTTAACAATTCTAACAGTTGGCCGCGCATCGCATTAACTTTGTTTTTTAACGTCTCTGCGATTTGTTCTCGTCTAAATCCCATTTTCACATAATCCTGAATATAAATCGGACGTTCAATTAAAATAGCATTTTCTTTTTTATGGTAATAGACAGGATAGATAGGAATATCGATTTGATATTCCTGAAAATAATCCATCGCCAGATAGATAAATCCGCTATGATACCTTTTGACGACATCATGGTATCCGTCAGTTGAATCTTCCGGGAAAACTAAGATTGAATTGCCAACATTCAAATGCCGTTTCGACAATTCCAGGGTTTTTCTGATTCTGATATCTGGATAAGTCGGAATCACATGCATGCCATTATAAAGCATTTTGGATATCAGCGCAAAAACCGTCGAGATTAAGAAACTGGATACTTTTCCATAGTTTAATTTCTGTTGATAAAAAATATAATATAAATACTTCCATCTGGATTTATATCCTTCAGTCATCGGGTATGCTCCCCAGGGAACGAATAATTTCGGGAAAAACAGCGATAATGAAAAAGGACCCCCTGCGCCCGCATGATTACATATAAATAACGACCTATCGACGAAATTATCGTTAAAGTTGAATATCTTAGGTTTTTTCTTAATCAATCTGATTATTGATTTTAAAGCACTAGTAAAAAAACCATGTTTATGAATCTTATTAATGGGCTTTATAATCATAAACATCACCTTTAATTGTTTTTTTATAATTATTATATCATTTCTAAATTAAAATGTCTTGTTTTATTTGTGATGAACGTATTGAAGGTAAAGCGCTTTCATGATATGATATAAAAAAATAATTACTGAAAAGGAGAAATATTCACATGGATGGAATGCTGAAAGGATTTATTATTTTATCGATTGTCATTGCCGTTTTAGCTTTCGGATTTGCATTATGGCTCTATTTTTGGGTAAAAAGGCAACCGACCACAAACACCAAGATTCAGGACATTGGGGAATTAATCCGAAAAGGAGCGAATACTTTTTTATCGAAAGAATATGTTATCTTAGCGAGATTCGCTTTGGTTGTGGCCGGATTAATTCTTATTTTTTTACCTAAACCATTATGGGATGGTAATTTCTGGGACAATCTTTTAATGAACATTCAGATGGTTATTGCTTATTTAGCAGGTACGACCTTCAGTGCGATTGCCGGTAAAATTGGCATACAGATCGCTACGATTGCGAATACAAGAACCGCTGAAGCCGCTCAAAAAGGCATCAGGTTAAGTTTCTTAACCGGATTCAGGGGCGGCGCTGTCATGGGGATGGCAGTTGTCGGAACTTCACTTTTAGGCATTAGTTTAGTTTTTCTGTTAACTGGTAACTCAACCTTATTACTCGGCTTCAGTTTCGGTGCTTCAAGTCTGGCTTTGTTTGCGAAAGCCGGAGGGGGTATTTTTACAAAGACCGCTGATATTTCTGCGGATTTGGTCGGAAAGGTTGAATTAGGCATTCCTGAAGACGATCCGAGAAATCCTGCAGTTATCGCTGATAACGTCGGGGATAATGTCGGCGACGTTGCCGGTATGGGCGCAGATTTGTTTGATTCGCATGTCGCTTCTTTGGCGGCTTCAATGGTTATGGCCGTAGCTTTGGATAAATTCGTTATAGGCGGAACGAGTCATGTTGCTTTAGTATTCTGTTACGCTGCCTTAGGATTATTATCTTCAATTTTGGGCATCGCATTTGCGAAAATGGGTAAAAGCGATAATCCGACGACGGCGCTCAACACTTCTACATACTTAACAACCGGGATATTTGCGGTTTTAACGTTAGCCGCTACGTTAATCTTCGGTTTCGAATTCAGAATGTATTTTGCTTCTATTCTTGGTTTAGGCGTTGGCGTCATTATCGGTATTGCAACAGATTACTTCACCGACGACCGGAAAAAACCGGTTCAGAATGTTGCGGAAGCGAGTGAATCAGGACCTGCTTTTACGATTATTTCAGGGGTAAGTTATGGCTTTTTATCGGTTTTGCCAGCGATGATTGGTATTGCAGTTTCAGCATTAGGCGCATACTTAATCTGTTCACCGCTAGGAACGACGGCAGCTTCACAAGTTACTTACGGCATGTTTGGTATATCCATCGCCGCTGTCGGAATGTTATCAATCGTCGGCATGATTATTTCAAACGATGCTTACGGGCCAATCGTTGATAACGCCCGTGGATTAGCAGAAATGGGAAATTTAGGTCATGAAGTCGTTGATATCACCGATAAATTAGATTCAGCCGGTAATACGGTTAAAGCAGTCACGAAAGGTTTTGCCATCAGTGCTGCGGGATTAACGGTTATATCGTTATTAGGGGCATTCTTAAGCGAAGTCAACGATGCCGCATTAGAACGGGGCATCGCCGGTATAACTTCTTTTGATATCATCAATCCAAGAGTCTTTTTCGGACTGCTCATCGGCGCAGCCGTTCCGGCAGTATTCAGCGCAATGTTAATGCTTGGCGTTAACCGTAACGCCGAAAGAATGGTTAAGGAAATCCATCGTCAATTTAATGAAATTCCCGGATTGAAAGAAGGAAAAGAGGGCGTATATCCTGAATATGACAAATGTATTATCATCGCCACAAAAGGCGCTTTAAAAGAACTTATTCCTGCCGGTCTGTTCGCAATCATCATTACGATTATTGTCGGATTGACTGCCGGAGTATATGCTATCGGCGGGTTCTTAACCGGTAATATCGTTTCCGGATTAATTTTGGCGCTGTTTATGAGTAACTCCGGAGGATTATGGGACAATGGTAAGAAATACGTTGAAGCAGGCAATCATGGCGGAAAGGGATCAAATGCTCATAAAGCCGCAGTCGTCGGCGATACGGTAGGAGATCCGTTTAAAGATACCGCAGGGCCTTCAATCAACACGCAGATTACAGTCGTTTCACTGGTTTCTTCATTATTGGCAGTCATCTTTTTAACAATGTCAATCTTCTAAAATCAAGGCCTTCACAGGCCTTTTTTTTATTGAAACAGTTTGGTTACTGTGTTATAATTGTAAACGTTCAAGAACTCAATAAAGGAGATTGTTATGTTACTATCAATTATGACTTCTTTACCCGAAGGGCTTGTTATGCCCCTCGCATTAGGATTGTTTATCATTACTTATGTGTGTCTGTTATTTTTTTCTAAATATCGGGCGTACATTGCATTAGGTGCAGCTTTAATCTTCATTATTTTAGGTTATTTGCCAATTGGTGATATTTTCGGAGCAGTCGACTGGAATGTCATTATGATGATTGCCGGAACCATGGGAATCGTTGCGATTTTCATCGAATCGAAAATGCCGGCGCTGATTGCCGATAAAATTATCGAAAAATCTCCCAATGTTTGGGTTGCAATTCTGGCTTTATCAATCTTTGCCGGGATAGTATCTGCATTTATCGATAATGTCGCAACGGTATTAATGATTGCGCCGATTGCGATTACAATTTCGAAAAAGTTAAATATTTCTCCGGTAGCGCCGATTATTGCTTTATCAGTTGCGAGTAACCTTGAAGGGGCAGCGACTTTAGTTGGTGACACAACATCGATTCTGCTCGGCGGATATAATAATATGGACTTCTTAGACTTCTTCTTTTATGAGGGTAAAATGGGATTATTCTTTATCGTTCAGATTGGTTTACTCATCGCAACTCTCGTTTTATATTTTATCTTCAGAAAACATAAAGAACCGGTCTCGATTGAAGAAAAAACCGTTGTTACGAATTATTTTCCAACCGTTATCATGTTAGGCGTCGTTGTCTTATTAATATTAGCTTCCTTTATACCTAATAAACCGGCAATCACAAACGGTTTGATCTGTATGTCGCTGATGTTAATCGCTATTATCCATAAAGCCTTTACGACTAAGAAAAAAGGCGTCCTGTTAGAAACGGTAAAAGAAATTGATTTCTTTACGCTTGGATTATTAGCGGGATTATTCATGGTCATCGCTTCAATCACCAATGCCGGTGTCATCGATGCAATCGGTGAATTATTATCAGGAATTTCCGGCGGTAATGTCTTCGTCATTTATACTGTCGTTGTCTTTATGTCGGTATTTATCTCAGCTTTCGTCGATAATATTCCTTATGTAGCGACAATGCTTCCGGTAATGGGCGTCGTTGCGGCTTCAATTGGTTTAAGTGATCCGACGGTTCTTTATTTCGGATTACTGATTGGCGCAACGTTAGGCGGAAACATGACGCCGATTGGCGCATCCGCAAACATTACTTCTATCGGTATTCTCAGAAAAGAAGGTTATGAGGTTAAAGTCTGGGATTTCATGAGAATCGGTATTCCTTATACTTTAGCAGCTGTCATTTCCGGTTATTTATTAGTCTGGTTCATCTTTGGATAAACAATAGGCACTTCTCGAAGAAGTGCCTTTTCTTTATTTAATTCTGGATTCTTCTAGTAACATTTTCTTGCATTGATCGGGGACCATATAATATACGTTTTTCCATCGCTCTAAATCGGTCACGTAATTTTCTTTGAAGAATTTATTCGATAAATCTTCGACAATCCAGTAAGCAGCCTGTGAATGCGAATAATTCGCATCGTTTTTAGCTGTAGAGAGAAAAGATTCAAATAAATCGATGACCGGATAATAACTTAATTCCGTCAGTTTAGCGCGGTATTCTAATTGAGATACCGACAGTTTCCGGTGGTATTTCCGGAAATCTGATAAGTGCTGCGCCTCATGTTTTAAGAATGATATTTGAAATGACGGATGGTCGAGTTTTTCTGAATAACTGTCCCATTTACAGAACAAACCGCTTCGTTTTGTCCAGCCGCCGGTCCCGGTTTTTCCCTTTGAAATAAAGGATAACCAGCTATTAGCGATAAAATCTTTCATAAAGAAGACTTTAACCTTTATGATTCCTTCGGGAATCTCAACGTCATAGACTTTCTTTTCGGTTTCTTTCCAAATATAAGGCCCGTAAAATGAAGACGTCGTTCCGCCTAAATAATGATAACCTTCTCGGTTTATCTGCATTTTAATGAATATCTCCATCAGATTGATGTTTCTTAGCCACGGGTAAGGATAAAGTTTTTTAAAGGTTTCATAGAGAAACTGTTTCCCTTCTTCTGGGGTATGGCCTTTTCCAAAAACATAGACATAATAATGATAATATCCTTTTAGAATGTTGTTAATCTTTTTATTTTCTGTCGGGAACTGAAATTCACTCGGTTCCTGAATAAAGATTTTTTCATAAAAAGAAATGAGTTCTTCCTGATTAGGACAGGTCTTTAAATAAGCTATCAATCCCGGAATATCACCGTTAGAACAGTATTTTTTGAGCATCGTTTCTTCATATTTCATTCTAGATAGCCTCCGTTTCAAGTCTCTTAATCATTATAAATGATTTAAAACCTTTTAACAACAAAAGAATAAAAAAACACTTCAGGTAAATGAAGTGTTCAGACTGT
>CALEZX010000002.1 GCA_937928185.1 uncultured Caryophanales bacterium | reverse complement strand
TGGCATGGAGCGGATCATATCATGGTCATCAGAACTGCAGGGCAGTCCCATTTTGATTCTCTGATTGAAGGTACTCCACAGGGTGTTGGCGGCGTACCGATTTCTAGAAAACAAGTCCGTGCACAGCGAAAAGCACTTGATCTGATTGAAGATGAAGTCGGCAGACCCATCAATTATCATTCTTATGTATCTGGAGTTGCCGGACCGGAGATAGCGGTGATGTTCGCCGAAGAAGGTGTCAATGGCGCACATCAGGATCCCCAATATAACGTTTTATACCGAAACATTAACATGATTCGGTCTTTTGTCGACGCTGCCGAGTCCAAAAAGATTATGTCAAAAGCAAAAATACTCCAGATTGATGGCGCACATAATGCGAACGCAACGGCTAAAGAAGCTTGGAAAGTCATGCCTGAACTGCTTGTTCAGCATGGCATCAACTGCCGTTTTTCAGAAGCTGCAGGAATGGATAATGCATTAATCGCATTATCTACAGTTCCACCGACTGCTTCTCCCGCTCCCGATTTAAAGGTAAATCTTCCCTATGCTGTTGCGTTAAGAGATTTCTTTAACCGGTATAAAATGCGTGCGCAAATGAATACGAAATACATGGAATCATCCACCAGAGAAGCAACTGTGACGCATGTATTAAATATGATGATTTCAAAACTCACTTCTGCGGATATTCAGTCGACCATTACGCCTGACGAAGGCAGAAACGTTCCATGGCATATGTATAACGTCGAGGCTTGTGATACCGCTAAACAAACTTTAGTAGGGTTAGACGGTTTAAAAGAGTTGGTTCAGGTCAGAACCGACGGATACATGAAAGATAAAGTCAGAGAGATTAAAGAAAGAGCCGTTCTTTTCTTGGAAGAACTCCTGGAAAAAGGCGGTTATTTTGAAGCTGTTGAAAAAGGATTTTTCATCGATTCGGGTATTTATCCGGAACGAAACGGCGATGGAATCATCAGAAAAATCCATGGAGGAATCGGTGCCAATACGGTTTACCAGCGCGATAACGATTATTTCGCCCCGGTTCCAGCTCATTTTGGCAATAACAACGTTACACAGTATGGGTTAACTATTAATGATAATCCATCTAAACTCATCGGCGGATCGACATTCGAAGACCGTTCAAAAATACAGTATATCGATGAATTAGATCCTGAAGACAATGTTAATAACCGTCTCGCCCAAACGGAACAGTACCGACAGGGCAATTTAATCAAACCCGAAGTCGAATGGCTCGGAGACGGTACCGTCGTCATTGACATCACTTTACCGACCGATGTAAGACACGCTGAAGCGGCGGCGATTGAAATTGGCAATAAGATGAACCTCAAAAACTGTGAAGTCATTCACAGAGAAATACTTCATATCAGCGAAGCTACGAGAATTCAGTTAAAAGGGCAGCTAGATTTCGATATCGATTTATCGAAACTTAAACTCCCTAAAATAGAAGAAACTTTATCTGATGATGAAATAACGCAGTTCATCAAGGATCATCCTATCAAAATAGTAGCCGGAACGGTAGGAGAAGACGAACATTCCGTCGGGTTAAGAGAAATCATCGATATCAAACATGGCGGAATTGAAAAATACGGGATTATGGCTGAATATCTCGGTACTTCGGTGCCGACGCAAAAACTCGTCGACGCCGCCATTGAAACCAATGCGAACGCCATCTTAATGTCGACCATCATTTCACATGATGAAATCCATTATAAAAATATGAAAAAAGTCGTTGATTACGCCATCGAAAAAGGAGTTAGAGACCGACTTATCATTATTGCGGGCGGAACACAGGTAACTCCGGATATCGCTTTGGAACAAGGTGTTGACGCGGGATTCGGCAGAGGAACAAAAGGAAAAGACGTTGCTTCTTTTATCGTTAAAAAAACGAGGGAAATGTTAAAATGAAAATTGATTGTTTAGTTGCGGAAATCGGTTCTACGACCACCGTCGTTAATGCTTTTAACGGCATTTATACCAATCAGCCGACTTTTGTTGGGCAGGGATTCGCTCCGACAACGGTCCTTTTGGGCGATGTGACGATAGGACTGAATCAGGCGATTGAACAATTGAAAAACGATATTCAGGCGACTACGCTAGAAATCGGTGAAACTTTCGCCTGTTCAAGTGCGGCAGGCGGATTAAAGATGAGCGTTCACGGATTGGTACATGATATGACCGTAAAGGCCGCTAAAGAAGCTGCTTTAGGCGCCGGAGCGAATTTACATTATATGACTTCCGGAACGTTAAATTTTTTTGATTTGGACAGAATAAAAAATTTAAAATTAAATATCATCTTGCTAGCCGGAGGAGTCGATTACGGGGAAACGAAAACGGCTTTAGAAAACGCTGAAAAAATTGCTTCTTTGAAGTTATCAATTCCGGTTATTTATGCCGGTAATATTCAGAACCGGGAAGCCATAAAAGAGATATTCAGACGTTATTCGCAAGATAAGTATTTACATATAGCGCCAAACGTTTATCCGAGAATAGATCATCTCGACGTTACCGAGACGAGAAAAATCATCCAATCGGTTTTTGAAGAAAATATCACTAAAGCTCCGGGAATGGAAAAAGTCAGGAATGTTATTGAAGGACATATCATGCCGGTACCCGGTGCGGTGATGGAGGCTTCAAATCTGTTGTATCGGGAAATCGGCGATTTAGTTACGATTGATATCGGTGGTGCTACGACCGATGTTCATTCGGTTACTGAAGGTAGTGAAGAAGTCGCAAGAAAACTCATCGCGCCTGAACCGTTTGCGAAACGAACCGTTGAGGGCGATTTAGGGTTATATATTAATAAAGATACCCTGATAGAAATCATTGGTAAAGATAAACTGATGAAACAATTAAAACTTGATCAGATGCAGCTATCTCATTTAATTCAGAATTACCAGCCGATTCCGACCTCTGAACAGGTTCCTTTAACGGAGGAACTGGCATACCATGCACTTTCGCTTTCAATGAAGCGGCATTGCGGACATTATATTAACGTCTACGGAACAAACGGCATGACGAAATTAGCTGAAGGGAAAGATTTGACCGCAGTAAAATATTTGATTGGAACCGGCGGAGCATTAACGAGACTGCCGAACCGAGATATAATAATCCAGCGTTATTTGCATGAAAACGATGACCTTTTGTTAAAACCAAAATCGACGGTTGAAGTGTTGATAGACAATCAGTATATAATGGCGACATTGGGCGTTTTATCGTTAAAGTATCCAGAGGCTGCTTTAACCCTTTTAAAAGCATCTTTAAACCTAAAGCAGAGGTGATTATTTTGGCTCCTGAAATTGTTATAGATTTGATAAAACTAAAAGAAAATACAGTCACGATGAAATCGATGTGCGAAAGAAACGGCATCGGTAGTTTATGCGTTGTGGTTAAAGTATTATCAGGCGACTTAACCGCCGTCAGTTCAATCGCTTCTGTCGGATTTGATTATTTGGGCGATTCTCGAATTGAAAATTTAAAGAAATTTCATAACATTCCTATCAAAAAAGCCCTAATGCGGATTCCGATGATTTCACAGGCGAGACAAGTCGTCAAATATTCAGATCTCTCTTTAAATTCTGAAATTGAAACCATCCGTAAACTGAATCACGCCGCAGAGATGTTAAATAAGAAGCATGAGATTATTCTGATGTTTGATTTGGGAGATTTGCGAGAAGGTATTTTTTATCAGGATGATTATATTGATATCGTCGATGAAATTCTCTCGATGGATAATATTATTCTTAAAGGTATCGGTACGAATTTAACCTGTTACGGCGGGGTGATTCCGAGCCATGAGAATTTAAGTAATTTAGTTAAAATTGCCCATACAATCGAGCGTGAATTTGATTATCAGCTTGCAATTATTTCTGGGGGAAATTCCTCAACCGTCCATTTGTTTGATACTCAAGAAATCCCCAAAGAAATCAATTCTTTACGCATTGGCGAAGCAATCATGCTTGGAAGAGAAACCGCATATGGAAATTTGATTTCAGGAATGCATGAAGATGTTTTTACGTTATATGCGGAATTGATTGAAATCAAAGAAAAACCAAGTTATCCGATTGGAAAACTTGGTATGAATTCTTTTGGTGAAGTTCCTGATATTCTTGATCATGGGCTGATGAGAAGAGGTATCCTTGCTATTGGCAAACAGGATGTTCAGATTGAACATATCAAACCGCTTGATTCTAATATTGAGATTGTCGGCGGAAGCAGCGATCATTTAATCATCGATCTAAAACAGACGAAATACC
>CALEZX010000001.1 GCA_937928185.1 uncultured Caryophanales bacterium | reverse complement strand
TAAAATGAACAAAATTGATTATCAACTTTTATCACCAAACGTTAGTTTTTTTTTATTTATTTGTTAGCACTCAATGCTTGACAGTGCTAAAAAACAAGTGTATAATAATAACGAAATCTACAGGAGGATAAAAAACATGAAAGAAAAAATGGAATTTAAGACCGAATCAAAACGGTTACTAAACTTAATGGTTCACTCTATTTATACGAACAAAGAAATCTTTTTAAGAGAGTTGATATCGAATGCGAGCGATGCAATCGATAAATATCATTTAACCTCGCTGACCGATGAAAAACTCGAAAAAACCAACGATTACGAAATTCATCTTTCTTTTGACAAAAAGAAAAGAACGATTACCATTTCCGATAATGGTATCGGTATGACTTATCAGGAATTAATTGATAACTTAGGAACTATCGCTAAAAGCGGAACTTTAGAGTTTTTACAAAATATGAAGGGTAAAGACCTTAAAGAAAATGATTTGATTGGCCAGTTTGGCGTTGGATTCTATTCGGCGTTTATGGTTTCAACTAAAGTCGTCGTTCTGACAAAATCACCTTATAGCGAAACGGCATATAAATGGACTTCTGAAGGAGAAGACTCTTTCGTAATTGAAGAGACGACAAAAGAATCAAGAGGTACAGATATCACCCTTTTCATTCGTAAGAATGAAGAAGAAGATACCTATGATGAATTCTTAGAAGAATACAAACTCTCTTCTTTAGTTAAAAAATACTCCGATTACGTTAAATATCCTATCACCATGGATCGTGAAAAAGAAATACCAAAGCTCGATGATGAAGGTAAAGAAATCGAAGGTAAATACGAAACCGTTACCGAAAAAGAAACGCTTAATTCCATGATTCCACTTTGGAATAAAAACAAAAGCGAAGTTAAACCGGAAGATCTAAATGAGTTTTATAAGAATCAGTATTTCGATTATACCGACCCGTTACTCCATATCTGGACTGATGTAGAAGGCGCATTAACTTATAAAGCCATCGTCTTTATTCCTGGAAAAGCTCCTTATAATCTCTATTCGGAAAAATACGAAAAAGGTCTCCAACTCTATGCAAAAGGCGTCTTTATCATGGATAAATGTAAAGAACTTGTCCCTGATTACTTACGCTTTATCAAAGGTTTGGTTGTTTCAAGCGATTTATCATTAAATATCAGCCGTGAAATATTACAGCATAATCATCAGTTAAAGAAAATTGCCCAAAATTTAGAGAAGAAAATCTTAAGTGAATTAGAAAAATTGCTTAAAAACGAACCGGAAAAATATCATACTTTCTTTAAAGAATTCGGCGTTAATCTAAAATACGGAATTTATGATAATTTTGGTGAAAAGAAAGAATTACTTCAGGATTTAATTCTATTCAAAACAGTTAATTCCGACGACTATATCACCTTAAAAGAATACGTTGAAAAGATGCCAACCGATCAGCAAAACATCTATTATGGTTCTGCTCCTTCGAAAGAAGCCATAAAAGTATCTCCGCAAATGGACATGCTAAAGAAAAAAGGATATGACGTTTTAGTTTTAAGCGATGAAATTGACGAGTTCATGATCAATATCCTGCGCGAATATGATAAAAAAACCTTTAAATCGATTAATCAGGGCGATTTAGATTTACTAGATGAAAATGAAAAATCAAAAATCAAAGAAAAAGAAACTGAACAAAAAGATTTACTTGAAACTTTAAAATCAATTCTTTCTTCTGAAGTCAAAGATGTAAAATTATCGACCCGTCTAGCTGATTCTCCGGTTTGTTTAGTCAGCGGAGAAGGACTTTCATTCGAAATGGAAAAAGTCATAAATCAAATGCCGGGCGACAAAGAAATGAAAGCAGATAAAATCCTTGAAATCAACCCAAATCACGCCTTATTCCAAGCAATCGAAAAGGTTTATACCGATGATCGCAACGCTTTGGATGATTATGCCTGGATTCTTTATAATCAGGCCATGCTTATTGAAGGTTTAACGATTAAAGATCCTGTCGGATTTGCAGAAAAAATGGTTAAACTAATGGTCAAAGCCGCAGGCAAATAACGTGAAAAAGCAACTTAAGGTCTTTAAGACCGACATCTTATCGATTTTCCCAGATAAAAAAGTTAAAATCAATCTAAAATCAAGCGATTATATTGAAAGATTATCTTTCGATTACCGGTTAGAGGACAACATCACAGCGATTCGTTTTGAATTCTCCTTTGTTTATGCGAATAATGCTTTATCTTTAAATTATGATTTCATCAAATCACCAAAAAAGCGAGCAGTAAAAAAAGAAAGTTATTCAATGGCTAATTTAACAAAAGAGTCAGTCTTACCCGGAATATCTTCATCCGATATCGATAAAATAATAGCTATTCAAAAATTTCATCTTGAGGATCAGAAAATTATCGCTGATTCATCACTTGAAGATCAGATGAAAGTGTATTTATCGGTCCTTAAAAATAACCTTGTTACTATCATTGAAGCAGTAAAATCATTTTCAGAATTAAACTAAAAAAAGGCTACAATCTCATATGAGGTCGTAGCCTTTTATTTAAAGTATATCTCGTCGACGATTTTCAGATAGTCTAAACGTTTCACATAACCTTCAGGGACTATATATCCTAAAGCTTCAAAATCAGATAATTCAATCGATTTTCTGCCTTCTTTTGCTCTTTCATAAAAAGCAGTTACGTGTTTTGAATCGAGCAAATATACCCTATCTAGTTTCGTAAAAGCAACGATGATAAAACCGATTCCGCCTGCTTTTGTGATATTATCTAAATGTTTTACCTGATGTTCATGGATATTTTTTAACGGAAATGAAGTTTTATTTTGCGTTTCTTTCGCTTCAAAATCAATGTATTTGCCCTTATAGATTCCATTGTAGTCGGTTGTAGAAGGGATTTTATAGTAAGCTTCACTGATTTTTGCCGCACTTCTGCGTTCGTAATCTACTTTTACAACCTGAATCGGAATGGGTTTTTTATAGATATACGCAATATTATTACTGACATAATATTCATTGGTCTGATTAATGGCATTTTCTAAATCCATTCCTCGGTTTGACACGCTGACGTTATGTTTAACCTGGCTTGGCCTTTTTAAAGGATAGTTCATTTATATCACCGATTTCTATTGTATCATAGAATCATTCTTTTTGATTTGAAAAAGACAAATTCTGACAACCATTTTTTTACAATAAAAAACACGCAAAAGCGTTTATAATCTCAGTCAGATAGTGTATAATACCATAGACGGAACACTTTTCCAGTATTTTATTAAGAGAGGAATATCTATGAGCCAAATCAAATTTTTTGCGTTGGGTGGGCTTGGCGAAAACGGCAAAAACCTTTATTGTGTTGAAGTCGAAAAACGGATCGCCATCCTCGATGCCGGACTCAAACATCCTTCAGGGGATCTTTTAGGCATTGACGCAATTGTCCCAGATATGAGTTATTTACAGGCGAGAGAAAGAGACATCGAAGGAGTCTTTATTTCGCATGCACACGATAAAGCCATCGGTGCATTACCTATGTTACTATCAACTGTCCGCGTAAAAGTTTACGCGACGAATTTCGCAATTGCGGTCATTAAAGATTTATTAAAAGAAAACAAAATGAATCCAGATGATTATGAATTAATCGTCGTAGACAGAGATCGTCCCATCACTTTCAGACACTTTCAAATTGTCTTTTTTGCGACCACCCATTCCATTCCCGAATCTTCAGGAATCGCGGTATTAACCAGAGATGGTGCGATTGTATACACAACAGATTTTACCTTTGATCAAAATGTTGGTCCGCTTTACTCCACTGATTTTTCAAAGTTAGCCCGTTTTCAGGAGTATGGTGTTTTAGCTTTACTGACTGAATCATCAGGAGCACTGACCATCGGTCATTCGACGAGTGATTATCAGCTAATTCATACCATTCGTTCAACTTTTCAGAAAGCAGAAGGCAGAATCATCGTCGCTTTATATTCAACCGAACTTGCACATATTCAGCGAGTAATCAATGAAGCTTTAAAACAGAAAAAACGGATATCTATCATTGGCCGCAAAGCTCAGAGAATGGTTGATATCGCTGAAAATATGGGATATATCCAAATCCCTCATGAGAGCTTAGTTAACTTAAAATACATCGATGAAACCAATACGAATGATTTTCCAGATGTTGTTTATTTAGTCACGGGTGAACGTCACGAGCCATTTTTCATGTTACAAAGAATGGCTAAAGGCTATGACAGATTAGTGAAATTAACCGAAAAAGACACGGTTTTAATGATGTGTCCTCCGATTATCGGTACCGAAAAAATCGCCGCCAAAACCTATGATGCATTATATAAACTCGATTTGAACCTAATTAAAGTCGATAAAAATATCATGCCTCCATCACATGCGTCGATGGAAGATATCAAATTACTCTATTCTTTATTGAAACCGAAACACATCATTCCCATCAATGGAGAATATCGTTATTTATTAGCTCAATACCGGTTAGCCTTAGAATATGGTTATGATGAATTACATGTGCAGCTTATCGATAATGGTGAAGTCGTCACCTGGGAAGATGGCCAGTTACAGTTAAAGCATGATACTGTAATGAATGGTTCAATCATGGTTGACGGAACATTCGATTCTGATATTAATGATACAATTATCAAAGAACGTGAAATGTTATCACAGGATGGTTTCTTACTGATCATAGCTAATATTGATGCCAGAGAAAGAATTATGCTTAATGAACCGGAGATTGTCTCGCGTGGCTTTATGTACATGAAAGACAATGAGGAAGTCATCAATAAAATCGAAGAAATTTACCGTGCGGTAACAGAAAAACAATTTGCAGCTAGGTATATCGATTGGCGTGTTTATAAAGAGTCAATCCGAGATGAAGTCCAAAAGTATTTATTCAGAGAAACAAAACGTAAACCTGTTGTTATCCCTGTCATTATCGATACGCAACACGATAAAATCTGTAAAGTAATATAATCATCTCCAATTAACTGCATAATACTTAACGAAAAAGGTGTTAATACACACGATTACTCGTGTCTACTAACACCTTTATTTTAGTATTTTTTTTCAAGCGTTTTGAGAATTAAATCATATTGTTCCTTAAACTGAGCTTCCAGTTTGGTATGGGTCTGAGGAACATAATATTTTTTCCCTTGTAATTCTTTAGGTAGATACTGTTGATAGACGATATGTCCTTCATAATCATGGGCATATTTATAAGGTGTTTTATCATCATAAGTCGGATTATTAATCAAATGACTCGGTACTTTATAGGTCTTTCCTTGTCTAACATCATCTAGAGCAGCATTAACAGCGATATGAGCACTATTTGATTTGGGGGACAAACACATTTCAATGGTTATCGCTCCTAAAGCATTAACTGCTTCAGGAAAACCGATATGGCGACAGATGTCGCAAGCGGCAGCCACCTTTGGCCCCATTTGTGGATTTGCTAAACCGATATCTTCATATACAATTGCACTAATCCGTCTTAAAAGTGATTCTAAATCATCGGCTTCAATCAGTCTGGCCAGATAATGAAGTGCCGCATTCACATCTGATCCTCTGACCGATTTATGAAAAGCACTTAAGATATCATAATAATCGTTACCGTTTTTATCAACTGATAAAGCTGGTTTTCCTACAACACTCAATGCGAATTCTTTATCGATTACCTGGTTACTATCAGCCTGAATGGCCAATAGTTCTAACATATTGATCGCACTTCTGATTTCTCCGTTAGCGGAAGTCGCTAAATATTCATACACATCCTGATTGATTGAAATGGCTTTATCAAAGCGATTTAAATCAATTTTTTTCAGATAATCAACGATTTCGCTTTCAGATAAACGTTCTAATTTGAATATAGTAACCCGGCTTCTGATTGCCGGATTAACGGCGATATAAGGATTTTCGGTAGTTAATCCTAACAATGTTACCTTTCCAGTTTCCACATGCGGTAGTAAATAATCCTGAACATCCTTATTCATACGGTGAATTTCATCCACAATCAATAACACATTTCCGTATAATTTCGCTGCTTCAACGATTTCCTTTAAAACTGCTTTGGCATCAGTAGAAGCGTTAAATTTAAAGTGATTCAGAGGAAATTCATTCGCAATTAACATCGCGATTGTCGTTTTTCCGGTACCGGTCGGGCCATAAAGAATCATCGATAGTAACCGTTTCTCATTAATCATCTTTTTGATGATGGATACTACCCTTTTTTGTCCGATTACTTCATCAAATGTGGTTGGCCTTAATTGGTTCGCTAAAGGCTCATACATTCTAACACATCCCTTATGAATTGATGGTTTAATTATATCACAAGTTTCTCTGTTTTTCGCTTTATAATTCGTTATTGGGATAGAAAAAAATAGAATTTTTATAAATGCCTTTGACATAATGAACGTTTATTTATACACTATAATTGTACAGAAAAAGAAGGTGATTATATGGATAATCTATTTCCTTATTTAGTGAAAAGAAAATCGTTCAGGAAGTATAATCCGCAGTTAAGTATAACAATCGATGAACTCAGTTTAATCACTGAATCTATGAAAACAATTAAAGGACTCAATCCTTTGATTAAAACTGATTTTAAGATTGTCAAAGCCTCTGAAACCACAGCGAAATTCGGGGAATACTGCTTATTGTTTTATTCGGAGGACCATCCCCAAAAATTAGTTAATGCAGGTTTTATCTTAGAAAAAATTGATCTTTATATGGCTTCAATCAACATTGGAGCCTGTTGGTATGGTATTGCTAGAACCAAAGAAAAAACCTATCATGGGCTAAAATACGTTATTATGTTGGCTTTTGGCAAGGTTAATTCGACCGAATTCAGAAATTCTTCAGCTGATTTTAACCGCAAAACACTGTCGGAATTATGGGAAGGTGACTTTGATTCAAACGTAAAAGACTCAGTCATACTGGCACCAAGTGCCTGTAATTCCCAACCATGGCGATTTAAATCATCTGGTCAAAGGATAGATTTGTACCGAAAACAATCTATTCGAACGATTATGCCCTTAGGAATCAGATCATACTTTAATATGATTGACTCTGGAATTGTCTTGGCTTTTCTTGATATAGCTCTTTCAAATTATCGTTATCGTTATCAGATTGATTTAGCTTCAGATTTTTCAACAAAAGAGGATTTAGTTTATATTGCTTCTATAAATACAGAAAGACAAGGAGAGTAATATGGAATCAAAAAAATCATTAAAAGAAGTATTAGTTAGTTTAATCAGACCGGTTTGCTTAACAATCATTATTTCATTTTTTATCTTTTTATTATCGTTATTAGGTAAAAACAGTAATTACTTTGCGTTTTGGGGCGACGAAACCAATCAGATTTTGGCTGACGATGCGGCGATTTTCATTCGTTCGACCGATAATTTTAACTGGACCTTTATTGTTTTGTTTGCGATTGTCGTGTATATTTACTTCACTGAACTCAAAAACAAAAATTATAAAGGCATCGTTGCGGCCTTATCTTTATACGGTGTCCACTGGCTTTATGAAATAACCAATGCTATAATTCAGTCGCAGTCGGGTTATGCATTATGGACCGTATCACCGGAAAGTACATCCTTCATCTTATTAATCGGTGTATCATGGGAATTATCGATGATGTTCGCTATCGCAGGTCTAGCAATGTCAAAACTCTTACCAGATAATCCAAAAAAACTCATTTTTGGTATAAATAACAGGGTTTTATTTGCGATAATGAATGCGGCTTTCTTTGCGATATTTGAAATTTTCTTAGCCGGAACACCGGCATTTATTTGGACATATTCATGGTGGGGAGCGATTCCCGTCTTTATTACCACCTATATTCCATTCTTCTTAGCTGCCTTTTTAGTCCCTGAAAAATCGGTAAAAACACAAAAAATGTTCTTATCCATTACCTGGGGGTTAGTCGCAATCTTATTAATTGTTTTAATTCCGTTAGGAATCATTTAAATCACAGGAGGATTAATTTCTCCTTTTTATTTTGCTTCAGTCATCTATAACTTGGAAAAATAACCATAAAAGGGTATAATATAGTTATCGTTAATTAAGAGGAGAATAACATGCTAAAAGATGATATTCTAAGACTAAAAAAAGAGAAAAATGCAGTCATTTTAGCCCATTATTATCAGGATTCTGCTATCCAGGATATCGCTGATTATGTTGGCGATTCTTTAGAATTATCGAAAATCGCTGCGAAAACCGATGCATCAATCATCGTTTTCTGCGGTGTTAATTTCATGGCTGAAACCGCAAAAATCTTATCGCCAAATAAGAAGGTATTATTACCTGTCAAAGAAGCGAAATGCCCGATGGCCATGATGGTAACGGCTAAGAAACTGGCTGAATACAAGCAAAACCATCCTGATCGTAAGGTTATTTGTTATGTCAATTCATACGCCGATGTTAAAGCTTTATCCGATATTTGCGTGACTTCTTCAAACGCAGAAAGAATCATTTCTGCCTATAAAAACGAAAAAATCCTCTATATTCCTGACAAGAATTTAGGGTTATATCTTAAAGATAAATATCAGTTAGATATTGAAGTGTGGCCTGGATTTTGCTGCATCCATAACAATTTAAAGCCAAAAGATGTTATTGAAATGAAGAAGAAATATCCGAATGCTTTAGTCTTAATTCATCCTGAAGCACCATTAGAAGTTTTGAAATTAGCTGACTATATCGGCTCTACAAAAGGAATTGTCGAATACGCTTCATCTTCTTCACATGATGAATTTATCATCGGTACAGAAAAAGGAATCTTACACCCATTGAGGACAAGAAATCCCCAAAAAACTTTTCATTTATTAAGTCAGGGATTGTCCTGCTTTGATATGAAACTGACAAGACTAGAAGATGTTTATCAGTCGTTAAAGGACGAATCCTATGAGATTATCGTTCCTGAAGACGTCAGAATCAAGGCTTATGAAAGTCTTAAAAAAATGTTGGAGATGAGCTAAATTGAACCATCAATGTGATGTCTTAATCATCGGTAGTGGGCTTTCCGGTCTTCTAACTGCACTCAATATTGACTCAAAATACAAAGTGATTGTATTAGCTAAAGAAACCTTTATGAACTCAAATTCGATGCTTGCTCAAGGAGGAATTGCTGTGGAATTAAACAGTGATCCCATTCTCCAACAGGGTCATTTTGATGACACTTTAAAAGCTGGCGCTTATTTAAATGACAAAGAAGCAGTTAATATTTTAGTTAAGCACGGCAATGAAGCTATCAGAAAACTCATTGAACTCGGCGTTGATTTTGATAAAGATGCTGATAACAATATACTCTTCACTAGAGAGGGTGGACACTCCACAAGACGCATCATCCATGCCGGTGGTGACGCCTCTGGATATCACACCACAAAGACCCTTGTAGATTTGGTTTTAGAACGTAAAAATATTCAGATTATCGAGCATACAATGGCCATTGAATTAATCCGTTTTTATGGTCGAATCGGTGGTGCGATAACTCTTAATAATCGTAATGAAATCATCTATATTTTCGCTAAAAAAACGGTGCTCGCAACTGGTGGAATTGGTTCCGTTTATGGTGCGACAACGAACGATTTATCTGCTACCGGAGATGGCATTGGTTTAGCCTTCAGAGCAGGTGCGAAAATTAAAAATATGGAGTTCGTTCAGTTCCATCCGACCGCCTTTTATGATGAAGAATCTAAGTGCAGAAAACGGTTCTTAATCAGTGAAGCCGTCAGGGGTGAAGGAGCGAAATTGCTTAACGTTCAGAAGCAAAGATTTATGCAGAAATATCATCCTGAAAAAATGGAATTAGCTCCACGAGATATAGTCAGTCAGGCAATCTACAGAGAGATGTATGACACATGGACTGATCATGTGTATTTAGATACCCGTGAACTAGATCCTAAATTCTTGGAATCAAGATTCCCAACCATCTTTAAGCATCTGAAAGAACATGGTATTATCATGGGATTAGATCTCATCCCTGTAGCCCCCTGTGAACATTTCATCTGTGGTGGTGTGGATACCGACGTACAAGGCAAAACCAACCTGAAAGACTTATATGCCGTTGGAGAAGTCGCAAACACCGGAGTTCACGGAGCCAACCGTTTAGCATCAAATTCATTACTTGAGTGTGTCGTTTTCGGTTTGGAGATTGCGAAAGATATCAATCTGACAATCGATTCAATACCTCTTGAAATGAGTAATGAATTACCATTTCCGCCAACTGCACAATTTAACTACAAACCAATTCGTAAAAAAATAGGCGATTACATGGATGAGTATGTTGGAATAGTTCGTGACACAACGGGTTTAACTTTAGCATTAGAAGTACTGACGAAAATCTATGAAGATTTATTAAAATATCCTAATACTTCTAAATATTATTTTGAGACATTAAATCTTGCTACAACGGCGAAACTAATAACCGAACAGGCGCTAGCGCGGAAGGAGAGTATCGGATGTCACTTAAGAATCAAATAATGAAAAACAATTATCACACCCATATGTACCTCTGCAAACACGCAGTCGGAACAGTCAGCGATTATGTCAAAAAAGCAATTGAACTCGGTTTTGAAACTATCGGAATGAGCGACCATGCCCCATTTGAAGAATTAAAAGACCGGAGCGTTCGGATGGTTCCAAGCGAGTATCCCATCTATTTAGAAGAACTGGAAAAGGCAATTCAAAAATATTGTTCACTAATCAAAATCAAAAAAGGATTAGAGATTGAATACTTTGAAGAACATATTGACAGGTATGATGAGCTCCTTAATACACTTGATTATTTAGCTTTAGGACAGCACTACATTCATGATCAGGAGAGCTTTCAAGGACTTCGTTCAGTATATGCTCTTTCAACAAAAGAACACTTAAACGTTTACGCTGACACGATTGCCCAAGCATTATCAACCTATAATTTCAAGTTTGTTTGTCACCCTGATCTCATGCTATATTCTTACCCCACTTTTGATGAACATGCAAAAACAGCGAGTCTGAAAATCATCGATGCCGCTATCAAGTATAATATTCCTTTAGAAATCAATGCCAACGGAATCAGGAGAGGAACCCGTGATCTTCCTGAGGGAAAAAGGTATTTGTATCCCCGTTTAGAATTTTGGCAACTCGTGAAAGAAAAGGGGGCTAAGGTCATTGTATCATCTGATGCCCATGACCCTGAAAAACTCTGGGATGATGATGTATTAATGGCATACGAATTTGCCCGCCAGCTCGGAATAGAAGTAGAAGTATCATTAGATATCTAGAAGCATTCACCCATCTGAATGCTTTTTTTTATTTTTCTGAATTCGTCCATGACGCGTTTTTTGGTCTGTAATAGGGTGAATATGTGTACCCAGACCAAAAAACGACAAATTTCGAGCGATTTTTAGAAGAGAAAATGTAAATCGATAATTTCGGGTATTTTACGAAAAATAATATATTCATTGAATTAAAAAGAGCATATTTAAAGTAGAAGAAGCACCTCTTCAAACCAGACTTATCGCGCCAATCATTTAATATGATTATCTTTTGTGGACAAAAATTCACATTTTTAGAAGTGGTATTAACTTCCTATAATATATATTATGTTAACTACATTATAATATCTAGATTTGGCGGTAATTTCTATTTTTGTTGA
The DNA here is from genome assembly GCA_937928185.1 of uncultured Caryophanales bacterium. Taxonomy (GTDB): domain Bacteria; phylum Bacillota_I; class Bacilli_A; order Izemoplasmatales; family Hujiaoplasmataceae; genus UBA5603. Next base: position 13,916 of record CALEZX010000001.1, on the reverse strand, counting down.
AACAGTTTAATTTCGATGGCTAACTTTCGCCGTAAATTTTCGACCCATTTTTTTGTACTTTTCAAAATACCCTTAAAATATGCTCAGACTTTACCTGTATTTTTCGTTTTAAATCAATCGTCTTTATCCATAACCATTTATATGTGATATAATAGAGATACAAAACATCTTTTTCTTTATGGAGGATATACTAATAATATGGGCAAAGTTGTCATGATTTTTACTGGTGGCACGATTTCTATGAAAATTGACGAAGGCAATCATTCAGTAATTCCTGCCTTAAGCGCCAATGAAATAATGTCGAATTTATTCAATTCTGATCTTTACAGCGATTTGGAAACAATCGAATTTTCTGAACTTCCTTCACCATCAATCACTCCGCAGATGATGCTTACTCTTTCAAAACTTGTTAAAGAACAATTATCTCGCACTGATGTTTTAGGTGTTGTAATCGTTCATGGTACTGATACGCTTGAAGAGACCGCCTTCTTTTTAGATGTCATTGTCAATTCTGAAAAACCGATAATTATTACTGGTTCGATGAAATCATCTTCTGAACTTGGTTATGACGGAATCAATAATTTGGTTTCTTCAATACTTGTTGCTAAATCTCCTAAGTCAAAAAACAAAGGAACATTGGTTGTCATGAATGATTCAATCAATGCTGCTAGCGAAGTCTCTAAAACAAATACCTTATCACTTGATACTTTTAAATCGATGGATTATGGTCCTTTAGGGATCGTCGATAATAAGGAAGTTATATTCTACCGAACAGTTAATTACGTTAAAAAACATATTGAAACTGATACAATTGAAAACTCTGTTCATTTATTAAAAGTGTATTCAGGCATGGATTCATCCTTATTAAAAATTTTGATTAATCAGCTTCATGCCAAAGGAATTGTCCTCGATGCACTCGGACGCGGTAATGTTCCACCGGCGATGCTTGAAGGAATTGATTATGCTCTTCAAAACGGAATTCCCGTAATTATATGTTCAAGATGTCCTTCCGGAAGAGTCCTAGACACTTATGGTTACACGGGTGGTGGAAAGGACTTAACTAACCGGGGATGTATCTTAGCTCCTAATTTAAATGGACAAAAAGCCCGAATTAAATTAATGATTGCTTTATCGGTTACTAAGAATTTTAAAGAAATTAAGCAGTTATTTGAATAAAAAAAGGATGCATATTCGCTGCATCCTTTTCTTATATATATAATATAGATTATTTTAACATTTGTTTTAAGGCATCTTTTATGAGTTCGTTAGTCGGTTTTAGAGGATCAAGTTTGGCTAATACTTTTTTAATCTCTTTTGAATTGTACCCAAGTGCTTCTAAAGCGTCCTGGACATCCTGAAGGTTATCATTCAATACGATTCCAGGCGTAAATTCAATTTTACCCTGTAAATCCAGAATGATTTGCTGCGAAGCTTTTGGACCGATTCCTGGGAATTTCTGTAAGAATTTGGCATTACCGGATTCGATAGCCGTTGTAATAGCTTCAACGGTTCCGGCGGCTAAAATTGCATTTGCGCTTTTAGGCCCGATGCCATTAACGCTGATTAATTTTAAGAAGAGATCTCTTGCTTCTGAAGATTGAAAACCGTACAGACTGATTTCATCTTCCGCAACCTTTTGATAGATGTATAATGTAGCGGTTTGATTTAATTCGAAAAAGTATGGATTTGGAGTTAATAAATGATATCCTATATCGTGCACTTCAAGGGTGATGTAATTAGCTTTTATTTCTGTTACAATTCCTTTTAAGTAACTATACATTAGTGTTTTTCACCTCATAAAATAGTCTATTGTTTTAACAGTAAGATTGCCTGCATTTATCATAAAAAAATGTAAACTTCTTCTCTTTATTTTGATGATTTTTTTATCTTAAGAAACTGCTTTTTATGTTCATATGATATTCATTTTATTTTCATATAATCATTTTATAAACATCAAATTAAAAACATAATCACATCACAATTACAAAATGAATTTTTTACGTTTTTTTACCCTGTTATATTCCTATTTACCTAATCAACAAATTCAAATTCGTATTCGCCGATGCGCACGGTATCGCCGTTTTTACAGCCGTGTTCCCTTAAAGAATCATCGACGCCATATCGACGCATTCTTCTGGCCAAATGTTTCACTGATTCTTCACTGGCAAAATTCGTCATCTGTAACAAACGCTCGATTAAGTTACCTTCTACTGAATAAGTCTTTTCATTGATCTGGATAACGTTGAATTCTTTAGCAATCGATTCATAGCGATAAACCACTTCGTCTTCTTTTTCGTCTTCTTCATAAATATCGACGAGTTTGGCCTTAGACAAGACTTCGGCGATTTTAAGCATGAGTTCTTTTACGCCTGCCTGTGTAATCGCTGCTATCTCAAATACTTCAACTTCAGGACCAACCTTCTCTTTGAAGATTTTTAAGTTTTCTTTCGACTGAGGCATATCCATTTTATTTGCGACAACGATTTGCGGACGTTTTGACAATAACATTTTATATTCCGCTAGTTCTTTATTAATCGTCAGATAATCCTGATAAGGATCTCTTCCATGGGTAGCCGCCATATCAATCAGATGGACGATAACTCTTGTCCGTTCGATATGTTTTAAAAATTGCAGACCGAGACCAAGTCCCTGAGAAGCTCCTTCGATAATTCCTGGCAAGTCAGCCATCACGAAACTTCTGACCCCGTCGATTTCGACGACGCCTAATGAAGGAACCAAAGTGGTAAAAGGATAATCGGCGATTTTCGGACGCGCTTTGGATACGACACTGATCAGCGTCGATTTACCTACAGAAGGGAATCCGACTAATCCGACATCCGCCAATAATTTTAATTCAACCCTGGCTTCGACGATTTCAGCTGGTTCGCCGTTTTCCTGAATCTGAGGAGCTTGATTCCTAGAGGTAGCGAACCTTGCATTTCCTCTTCCGCCTTTTCCGCCTTTTGCAACGACAGCTCTGTCATCTTTATGCGTCAAATCGCAAATCATTTTTCCAGTTTTATCATCGAATACCATTGTCCCTAATGGAACAGGAATAATGATGTCGGGCGCATCTGCACCCGTCATATTTTTCTGACCGCCGTCTTCGCCTGACCTTGCATAAATATGTTTGCGGTATTTTAAATCAACTAAAGTCGTCATGCCTTCATCAACGACAAAAATGACCGATCCGCCTTTACCGCCGTCGCCACCGGAAGGTCCGCCATACTCCATATATTTCTCGTGGCGGAACGCTAACGCACCATTTCCGCCTTTTCCTGATTTTATTAATAATTTCACTTCATCTACAAACAAAAAAAATCACATCCGTTTCATGTATTCAATTATATCATATTTATTGATTTTCCAAAAAAAAGAAAGTCAAATTAGACTTTCCGATTAAAACTTTAATTCGTAACCGATCCGGTTGAAACCGGGCATATATCCGACTTCATGAAAACCCATCGAAATAATCAGTCCCTGCATCCGATAGTTATCAGGATGAGTATCAACTTTTAATCCGTCGTATTGACCAGCTTTGGCTTGATCAATCGCAAACTGAAATAATGATTTTCCCATCTGGTTTCTCCTGAAAGAAGGCAAAATCATTAACCGGTGTATGACCAAAGCGTGACTGACTTTCCAGCTGAGTAATCGGTAATACGGATCATTTTCCGGTAAGAGAGTAATCGAACCGATTATTCCATATTCATTCTCAATCACATACAGTGCATTCCTGTTTAAGTCTTTATCAAAATCAGGATAATCCGGATAAGTACTGCTCCACTGATCAATTCCGCTTTCTTTCATTTCCCTAGCAACAATCCTTGCATAACAGGATAATGTCTTTAAATCGTCTATATTGGCTATTCTAATCATTTTTAACGCCTTTAGTGGTTATCTCACTGTTTTCTGAAATAATCGTCACAGAAGCCGGATTTTGACTGGTCGTATTGACGTAAAGCAATTTTGAATTCGTTATATTCACAACTGCATTAACCCCGGCAACTTCGCGTAATTCAAATTCGCTCTTATCGCCGTTAAGCGTTAACGTTTCTGCCGTCGTCTGATATAAAAAGATTTGACTCGATACTGAATCGACTGTCAGATCGTTCGTTACCTGATTTAATCTTAATGTCGCAGTTACTTCTTCAATGTCAAGATGTGCACTTTCAACGTTATCGAAGACCAGAGATAAATTCCCTGCATATTGCGTGAGAGTGATTGAATCAACCATCATCCCTTCACCTTTTATCGAAAGATCAGCGTTCCGGCTGTCGATGATAAGGTCGTTAAAAGTCAGGTATTCCATCGTCAGCGACCCATATGTCGTAATTGATACATCCACAATATTGACTTTTAACGTACTAGGCAAATACAATTCGACCGAAGGTAAAACCGGGTCGATGTATTTCTGATAGCTATCATTATTTTGATCGAGATTAATCGAAATGGCGTTAGTTTCTTTATTCACTTCGAGCGAATACGCTTCTTTCTGTTCAGGTGTATCATATAACAGATAGAATTTACCTTCTAAAGTATTAGCCACGGAGTAAATATGAATATTGACGATATCGCTGTCTATCACAATAGTATACTGATCGTCATCAGTCGTTTCATTCGTAAAATCAATTAAAACTTCATCTGAATACAGATTGATGATTTTATCCGAACGGTAAACTAATGAATCATAAGCGTTCAGAACAGTTTTCGCAATCCAGCCGGATCCGAACACCAGAACCATCACAATGGCGTAGGCGATAAGGCTCCTTTTAGGGGTATTAATCTTCATCGCTTTGAAAATCGTTATGAAAGAAACCTTTTTTACCTTTTCAGTGATTCTGCTTAAATCGTTTCCTCTGACGGTTTCAATGACTTTCAGTCCTCGATTGACCATCGTTCTGATGATTAGAAGGATTAATTCAAAAAACAAAAGTGAGATAATGATATAGAACAGTACATCGCTTAAATAATAGATGAATACCCATAGTTTCTCATAACCGCGGGCATAGCTGACTAAATTCAGCTGTTCGAAGACTCCTGCATTGATTTCCATATAACCAACGGTGAAGATTATCGCCAGAGCCAGCACTGCCGCTAAAACAATCTCCATAATCAGGCTGATTATCACCGTTTTAATTAAATTTTTCTTCATTCTCTTTAAATCTCCTTAGTACCGTCAGAAGGCAGTGCGACATATATTTCACCCTGAATACCACATTTTTTTAGGTATCCGGATAACACGTTTTTTGTAAAAGCATCAATCTCTGCTTTTTTTACCAGATTGACGGTACATCCGCCAAAACCGGCTCCGGTCATTCTCGACCCGATCGATCCGTTTTCTCTTGCTAAAGCGACAAAGGTATCTAATTCAGGGCAGGATACTTCATAATCATCTCGTAAAGAATCATGTGATGCATTCATCGCTAAACCAAAACTCATCAAATCGTTATCTTTCAACTGATGAACCGCCTCCTTAGCTCTAAAGTTTTCTGTCACAGCGTGACGGCTTCTTTTAACTAGCGTTTCATCAGATAGAAATTTTTGATACAAATTGAAATCATTTAGCGATAAGTCGCATAAATAATTAATATCAAGATATTTTTTAAAGACAGTTAAACTTTTCTCGCATTCATTCCGGCGTTCATTGTATTTTGAATCAACCAGTCCGCGTTTGACTTTCGAATTACAGATGACGATGGCATAGTCTCCTAATTCAAGCGGTACTTTCGTATATTCAAGCGTATTGCAGTCGAGTAACAGTGCATGATCTTTTACCCCATCTGCGATAATGAACTGATCCATTATGCCGCAATTGACGCCGATGTACTCGTTTTCAACCTTTTTGCATAATACAGCTAAATCAGGACGGCTGATATTTAACCCGAAAAGATCATTCATCATCACCGCAATCAGAAGTTCAATCGAAGCTGAACTCGATAATCCTGAACTGTTAGGTAAATCACCGTAAATGACGATATCAAATCCCCGGCTGATAATAAATCCCCGGTCTGTTAATTCTTTAACGACGCCTTTAGCATAATTAGCCCAGTGATGCTCAGCCTGATAGTCAAGATGATGAAGATTGACTTCAATCGTACCTGCCGACGGAAAATTTTCTGAATATAACCGGATAGTATCATCCTTGCGTAAAGCGATAGCTCCATAGGTACCAATCGACAAAGCGGTAGGAAAAACATATCCGCCATTGTAATCGATATGTTCACCGATTAAATTGACGCGTCCCGGCGAGAAAAACGTCCTAACTTCAGAATGACCGTTAAAATGTTTCTTAAATATATCTATAATTATATTTTTCATATTATCGCTCCAATCGCACCAATTATATCAAAATACCCCTTTTTTTACAATAACCGAATACTGATATCGAACTGACGCTGATAAAAAGAAAAGATGCTAATAAACGTTGTATTTGTCTATTAACATCTGAGAGAACCTTAACGGTTTCTTTTTTTATTTTAAAACAACGTTAATTTCATCAAATTCGCCGTTTCTGACGCGTTTTGCGAGATTTCCTGATAAATACTCTTTCTGAACGAAAATGTCTTCAAAACCCGATTTTTTAAGCTGGTAACTGACCGGTTTCAACAGATAGGTATCTTGATTCGTCGGATTGAGATAATTGACGGTCTGACTGAATAATCTTACCGAAACTTTTCCTTCTGCGAAATAAGTTTTAGTCAAAATAGGCTGTAGACGTAATTTCAGTTCGCCGTTTTCCAATGTAAATAATTTTTTACCATAAAACATTGTCGTAAAGATTGATAACATTTCCGCCGTCGATCCGCTGAGCCTTGAAACGAATCCTTGCCCGTGCAAATAGGGGTTCGGATTATTCGACGTCGCAATGAAACTTGAATTTTCTAACGTTGAACGGCCATATTTAAGCGGATCCATGTTACAAACCAGATTATCTTTTGCTTCTTCAAAGAACAAATCATAATTTCCGGATTTTAAAATGCCCAGTAAGTATTTATAAGTCATATGGAGGAAATTAGCTTCTCTCTCTAACCAGCCTTTGGTAAAAGCACGGATTCTGCCGATTTCAAAACCGTAGGCGTCCAAATCGTCGCTGGTCTTATACATTTTTAAGGTATCGTCATAAATTCCGGTGGTTTTTATCTTCGCAATCATCCTGCGGTTTTTATCGATGTTGCGACTGTATTTTAAGAATCTCGCAGGTGCTTCTAAGAAATTCGGGAGTTTATCGAGTTTGAATTCATGAACTGTGACTAAAGGTAATCCGTAATGGCCGATGACGTTTTGACCGTTCTTATCTTTCTGAACGTCAAATTTCGTCGCATGGTAATACAGATAAGTCGGAATGATACCTTCTCCAAGCAGATACATTCTTTCAATCGATTCGTCCAAATGGTTAAGCATCTTATCGATGATCTGTTCAAATTCGTTTGCCTTGACCAAAACATTTCCTTTTGTGCCAAATCGGATTTCTTCGCGGTATGCTTCTCTTAATGAAGATATTTCGTTCCAGTATTCAAAGGAATTGTTTCTTTCTAGTTTTATTGCTTTTTTTACAAATTCAACGAATTCAGCCGGTAAAGATAAATCACCTGATAACGGCGAATTCTTGAGAAATCTGACGAGTCTTGCCAATTCAATGGTTTCGCTGGTTCCTGAAGCAAATATTCCCGGTAATCCGTTCATCGCATCGTTCCATCCCGGTTTATTCGCTTCCATTTCGACGCCTAATCCTTCCGGATCCAGCGAAGCAAATTTATTAAAAGCCAATAAGAACAGTTTTGAAGCTAAATTAGAAGTTACGATTTCACCTTTTCCGTTTTTCATCCAGTTGGTTCCGTGTTCATTTAAACCCAGTTTTGTAATTTTCTCATGGTCGGGATGTCTTAATGCTCCGTACTGACGGACGACCCCGGTTTTGTCAAGAACGTATTTCTCTTTTCGGGGATATACGCTGATGGGACTCTCAAAATAACGGTAATGGTTGTTCTCGTATAGTAATTCTTCAGCTTTTTCAGGATAGACTGACAAATAGTTTTCAATCAAATCTAAAATATAAGTCCAGTGATCGACCCAGTAACCTTCTCCGAAATTCGCTTCGATATTTTGTCGAGCGTGGGCAAATATCTTTTCAAATAATTCTTGATCGTTATGACTAGAGACGATGCCTTTTCCTGCCATGGTATTGATTATCGAACCTGGCGTGAATTTCTGATTTAATAATTTTTCCATCGTGCCGTCATCGTTAGTGAAAATCGACTGAACCAGATTCTTAATAACGGATTTATCTTCGATTTCAAAAGTCGAACCGTTAATCGACAGCGGATTATATCCATCGGCCTGAATTAATGATCCGAAGACCAATATATTATAATCGCCGGTTTCTGGATGGAACAAAACATCATTTCTGCGGTTCTGACAGACATCGCGGAAATTACCATTGCCTTGTGAATAATATTCGGGAGCGATTGAAAAGAAATTATAGTCTCTTTCGAGATCGCCATGTTTACGGCTATAGAGATAATATGTAAAATTTTCATTTTGGGTCTTTATCGTCAGAGGATATCCTCCTCTTAACAGATTGTCGAGATAATTCTGACGGATATATTCATCGAACAGAGGATTAGCCGTTTTTACTTCGACATCTTTTAATAAGACATCAATTTCATTTCGGGCTTCATTTCTTTTTAACTCAAAATACTGACTTTGTCCGAAACGCGTCGTCAGAGCATTAATCGTTTCGATGCTGTGGGTATAACCGATAATGGTTCTGATTCTGATGGTTTCTCCGGGGAGTAAAGTTTTATTTACCGGTGTGAATCCGCACGGAACTTTATTTTCGGTTACCTGCGGTTTAGAAACGATGGAATCGACTGATTCAGTTGCAAAATTAGCAGGATGATTCATAGCGGTATCGTAACCGTAAATCAGATCCATATCAGCGATAGGCTTCGTCAATTCGTCATTCACAAAAGAAAGATAAAAATTACCATCTTTAGATACTTTCATTTCCGCTTCGTCTCCCGTCGACGACCGGAGTTTATAAAAAGCGATTTTGTTTTCTAAATTTTCAACATTCATCCAGCTTCTTAACAGATTAGAAATCGCTTTGTACCCGCCGTAATCGATTCCGGAAGGTAAAAGCTGACTGATGCCGTCGATGATTTCGATATTTAACGGCTGATTTCCATGATTGGTGATATCAACCATTCTGACGAGTCCGGCTACGCTTTCGTTAGGTAACCCGAAATAAGTGACTTTTGTCTCTAATTGCGTCAGCGGGTTTTCATCGACGATTGAAAACTCGCTCTGAGCGATTTCCATTCTTCTTTTTGGTGTTTCATCTTCCGGCTTAAAGCTTTCATAGACTTTTCCGTTAACTTTAATAAAAGTCCTAAAACCAATTTTAGAAACGTATAAATAAGCAAGATTTGCCGGATAAAACTCTAAAATTGCGCCATTTTTATCTCTTAATCCAAAACTCGAGATTCCTTGTCCGCGATTGACATAAAAGCTCCAGAGCGGAACACCCCTGACGCCGGCAAGACCCGGTAAAAAACTCGAAAATGGTTTTTGCCGGTCATAATTATCTATGATAAAACGATGATTTTCAAAGCGATATGTACTGTTCATGAGTATCCCCCTATACTTGTGTAACCTGTTTCACAAATCTATTATACAATATCGTTTCCAATGTTTCAAGTAAAGAAAAATCACTGTGAAAAATTACACAGTGACCGCTAAAGAAAAAATAGTTAACGTTAATAATAACGAGATAATCAGAAAGACCATTTTGAGATATACTGCATTTTTAAAGTGAATTTTGCGGGTTAGAATGCTAATAACAATTTTAACGATAACGACGAATATCAACGTATACAAATAATCATTTTCCGTTCCGTTAAACCTTGAAACCTGATAAATAATCATCAGCGACGATACAGTTTCAATAATCATACTATATGTATGTGGGAGTAAAACCATCGCGTCGCCATCAGATAGTTTCTGAAGTAAACTGTTCCTCGATTTTATTCCTAACCAGATGATATGGCCAAGAGTCCAAATGATAGGTACAATCATCATGACGGCCGTATAAAATGCTTTTGATTGGAACGTGAAAAAATTAACCACGGTTAACAAAAAAGCAAAACATATAAATCCGATACCATAATAAAGGTACGGATTATTCGTTTTTAACGATTTATACCATCCAGGAAAGTTTTTAAAGAATAAAAATAACTTTGTGAACATAGATACCTCGCTTTTATCTAGATAAAAAAAGCAGGATTTCTCCTGCTTTACTGTTCAGTTATTCGATCGGATAGACTGATGCTTGTTTTTTATCGCGACCAACGCGTTCAAATTTAACTACGCCGTCGATCATAGCAAACAATGTGTCATCTTTTCCCAAACCAACGTTTGTTCCAGGATGAATTTGTGTTCCGCGTTGACGATATATAATTGATCCAGCTGTACAAACTTGACCATCAGAAAGCTTGGCTCCAAGTCTTCTACCGGCAGAGTCACGACCGTTTTTAGTCGAGCCCACACCTTTTTTAGAAGCCATGCATTCAAGTACTTGATAATTTAGTACCATTGAAAACACCTCCAAAGTGATTGATTTTAATGCTTATAGAACGATTTCGGTAATCATCAACTTTGTGTAAGGTTGACGATGGCCATTTTTGCGATGATAATGTTTTTTCGGTTCGTATTTGAAGACGATAATTTTCGCTTGTTTGCCTTGTTTTACAACTGTTGCTTTGACAGATGCGCCTTTAACATAAGGCTTACCAATTTTAATCTTGTCGCCGCCAACCATTAAAACATTTTCAAACGTATAAGTTGAATCAACTTCTGCGTTGAGCTTTTCAACGAAGATTTCTTGTCCTACTTCAACACGAACTTGTTTTCCACCGGTTTCAATCACTGCGTACATATGTGCACCTCCTCATAATTTTTAAGACTCGCCAGGATGGTAACATTGCTGTTTTAAGACCATTTTTGCGCGGTATGCGTTACATACGATAGGTATTATATAATAATAAAGTCTCCCTGTCAACAAAAATCGCCTATAATTCCTGGGGATAAACCAAATTCCAGGACTTACGGATTTCGTCCATTTGGCGCATGATTTCTAATGTCGATTTGTGGGGCATAATCGGACTTTCCACGAGTTTCTTTTTGATGCATTTCACCGCTTCAAATATTTCATATTCAAAACCGTTGACGATATGTTTGTGTTCGATTTCTCGAATGATTTTATGATGATTGTTAAAAACGATTGCCGTTTCAGTACTCCAGAACCCAGGAATATGAACATACCCTTTTGTTCCGTAGATGTAAGTATCCTTCTTATCGTTGGTAATCACAGAAGCATATAACGTCGCAAAAGCGTGGGGATAAAAAAACGTAATTTTTTCTTCAGCGTCAACCCCGGTTTTGGCAAACTTGACTTCAGTGTCGAAACTATCAGGAACACCTAAAAAGATATTCGCCATGTTAATCGGATAAACGCCGACGTCTAGCAAAGCTCCGCCTCCTAAGGATTTATTAAATATTCTGCCTTCAGGCGTCGAATCGAGACGCATGTTAATATACGATTCCATCTGAATAATATCGCCAATCATGCCTTCGTTGATGATTTTCTGAACTTCCTGAATGGTTGGCAGAAATCTGGTCCACATCGCTTCCATCAAAAAAAGTCCTTTTTCTTTGGCAAGATTGCAGACTGTTTTCGCCTGTTTATAGTTTAAAGTAAAGGTTTTTTCACAGATGACGTGTTTACCGGCATTTAAACAGTCTAACATATTATTATAATGTTCGCTCATCGGCGTTGCGATATAGACACAGTTAACTTCAGGATCTTTTAACATCTCTTCGTAAGATCCATAGTATTTTTCAATATCATAGATTTGCGCAAATTCCATCGCTCTGCCTAAATCACGACTGGCGATGGCGTAAAGATATTCATTGACGCCTAATAAAGCTTTGGCAAAGGTATGTGCAATTTTGCCAGCACCCATAATCCCGAATTTAACCATGTTATCACCTCTTCATTATTATACATTATCTTAAAAAATAAAAAACAATAATTAATTTAATATTAGGTATGCAACCGTAATCATTTACTTAAATAACAAAAAACCGCCATAGTTTAATGGCGGTAATTCTGATTATTATTGATTATTCAATCACTGTTTCTTCTTTGATTTCTTTAGCAGGATTTTTAGATTCATATATTTCATCAAATATTAAAGTCTGAGCAGTCATGACTTTTGGCATAACCCAAAGCAATAATATTCCGAAAGTGAAAATGCTGAGCAAATACCATCCGATATAGCTTAAATGAAGTAAAAACAAATCCATTTTGTAACCTTGTGTATATTCTTTTGATTTGGTAATAGCGTCTGAAGCCTGTAATTCAGGTTCTTTATTCAATAAATAGAACGACATTGAATAGGCGTAAGCTTTGATGATTCCAGGGATAATCAGTAATAAAGACCATAAGAACACGTAAACCGCTTGAAGCAATGCCGTTACTAAATTACGTACATAGTTGTTCTTAAAACCGACTAAGAGAATATCCTCAATATCAGGATTAGCGTCTTTGGTCACACCGATAAACATTTTCGTAGTGCCAAAAGAAAATGCTGCACTTAAAGCGAATGTGATAACACTTAATAATCTAGCACCGAAATTAGGATTCTGAAAATTAAAATTTCCTGAACTGAAAATACCACTGACAATGCTAATGATAATCATGATGACAATAACATTTGTGTACTTGCCTTCCATTAATTGTTTCGCTTGCTGCTTATACTCATAACGTTGTTTTTTCACTTTATTTCCCCCTTTTTTAATTTATTATATAACGATATATTACTATTGTAAATAAAACATCCTGTGAAATTCATGATATTTTATCATAATGATGGTTTTATGATAAAATTATAATGAGGTGGTCGTGATATGGAACCAAGAGAGATCATTATTCTCATCGCTGGCTTAATAATTCTTTATCTAATTTTGTCTTATATAATTTATTCTAAAATGATTCATCATGGCGGATTCCGAAAAGGTGGCATTGTCAATCAGGACGATCCTTTCTTCGCTCCTTCGTTTGAATGGTTTTCAAAAGCAGTAAAAGAAAAAGTCCATATCTCGGGTTATGACGGCACGAAACTTCAGGGGTATTACATCCCTTCTTATAATGATCAGTCGACACATACCGCAATTATTTTACACGGATATGCCGGGCAGAATACCGATATGGCGATTGTTGCGCAAACCTACAGCGAATTAGGTTTTAAAATTCTTCTTCCCGATTTACGCGGACATGGTTTATCTGAAGGAGAATTCTCCACTTTCGGTAAATTTGAAGCATATGATTTAAAAAAGTGGATAAATTATCTTTTAAGAACTTATGGCGCAACCGACAAAATCCTGATTCATGGCGTATCGATGGGCGCCTCAACGGTTTTACTCTCAAGCGCACTGAGTTTGCCAGAAAACGTCCGGATGATGGTTGTCGACAGTCCTTATGCGAGAGTAGCTCCGGTTTTAAGCCGAAAGGTCAGAAACCCGCTGATATTATTCTTTCTCCCCGGAATAAGTTTTTTGACTTATTACTGGCATCATTTTCTTTTGATGAATATCAATGTTGCTAAAGCAGTAAAAAAATCCACTATCCCTACGTATTTTATCCATGGCATGAAAGATGAACTCTGCCCCTACCGTGCCACACTGAAAATGATGGAATCCTTACCTGTAAAGGATAAAGATATTTATACTGTTTTAAATGCAAAACACGCAGAATCATATATCCTGGAGAAAAACGGCATTGATCAGTGGTTAACCAAAAATATAGAAAAAATCTTTAACTTAAAAATTAAGAAAAAATAAAGACCTGAATT